>JAJYJE010000110.1 GCA_021789715.1 bacterium
GTTGTTGCCGTTCCGCGTGCTCCAGAACTTCAGGACGCCGTCGCCATTGGCTATCGGCATGGGATCGCCGAAGTAGTCGAGCGAGTTGCCGTCGAGGGTGGGCGCGGAGGCAAGCTGCGACGGCGTCGAGCCGTCGGCTGGATAGCGCCAAAGCTGATTTTCCGTAACGGATTAGGACATAGACGCCAAAAATCGAAAAAAAGGTCAAAATCGCGGTAACGATATAGTAAACAGCGGAAATAATAAGATTGGCCGGGCTCATAAGCGGATTTAAAGACGGAAAGATTTCAAGTAGACAAATCAAGCAGCTGAAATCTATAAACCTCTCAATTTTTATATTTTAAATTTACAAGAGGGTATTTTGTAGTGTCGGTGCCGGCGGAACTGCGCCGAGGTGTTTATAAGCCGTTTCGGTGGCCTGGCGGCCCTTGGGAGTGCGGATTATAAGACCGAGGCGGATGAGAAACGGTTCGTGAACATCGGTGATGGTATCTTCTTCCTCGCCTGTAGCGGCGGCCAAAGTTGTAAGGCCAACGGCAGCGCCGTTAAATTTATAAATTAGGGCATCTAGAATGCGGCGATCATTTTTGTCCAAGCCTAATTCGTCTACTTCCAGAAGTTTTAGGGCTTCGTCTACCACGGTTTTAGTTATTGTAGCATGACCGCCTACTTGGGCAAAATCACGGGCGCGTTTAAGCAGGCGGTTGGCGATGCGCGGCGTAAAGCGGCTGCGTTTGGCCAGTTCCAGGGCCGCGTCTTTATTGATTTTGGCTTTTAAAATGCCGGAGGAACGCAGGATGATTTTTTGTAATTCCTCGGGTGTATAGTATTCAAGCCTGTAAGTGGCGCCAAAGCGGTCGCGCAGGGGAGAGGAAATAAGGCCGGCCCGGGTGGTGGCCCCGATTAAAGTAAATTTGGGCAAGTCCATTCGAATACTGCGCGCTCCGGGTCCTTTACCCAGGACAATATCAAGCGCGAAATCTTCCATGGCCGGGTACAGCACCTCTTCCACAACTTTGTTAAGGCGGTGGATTTCATCTATAAACAATACATCTCCCGGACTCAGATTGGTTAAAAGACTGGCTAAATCACCGGCCCGTTCAACAGCCGGTCCGGAAGTGACTTTAATGCCGACCCCCATTTCCCGGGCGATTATGAATGCCATCGTGGTCTTGCCCAAACCGGGCGGCCCGTAAAACAGCAAATGCTCCAGAACTTCGCCGCGCTGCTTGGCTGCCTGCATTACGATCCCCAAATTTTTTTTGACCGACTCTTGTCCGACGTATTCGCTTAAACTAACCGGCCGCAAATTTTGATCCAGACTAATATCTTCCGCGTCTTTGGCTGCGCTGTCAAGCGGGAAAACATTAAGTTCGTCTTCGTGGTTGGATTTGATCATGTATGTAAAAATACCAATAGCGTAAACCTGTAAATTGCCACAGCAGGCATCGCGGATTTTTGCAGGCCATTGCGGTGCTCCCGTTGTGGATTTGCAGTTATATTGTACTATATTTGCCAGCTATTTGCGAGGTAAAAATGCTGGTATTTTCTTTAGAATCAAGGTGTTTTTTATACGGAAACAGCCGCCCCTTTAAAAGGGGCGGCTGTTGAGAGGCTTGGCGGCTTATTGGGTTTTGGCCGGGATTTTTAGGCCGAAGCTCGGCGTGCCCGTGGCGGAAACATATTCTTCGGTTTTGTGGAACAGCGCCGGCGGCTGGTAGGTGGATCTAAAAGTTGAGGTGGAGGCCGTGCCGTCTGCTGCGGTTATAATCCGCGTCCATTGGGCTTTCATTGAACCGTCGGCTTTACGATCGTATACCACCGGTTTTTCCAAAGTGACCTGCCGGCCGTCTGAGGTGCCGTAAAAGTCAAAAACCAAAGTATTGGGATCCTTCTCATAGGGCCAGACCATTAGGTAGCCTGGCGTATTATTAACAAATTTTAAATCCGCCGAGCCGGGATAAATGGTCGCGTCCGTGCCTTGCGGGTTATAATAGGAAACGGCGTAGGCGTGGTTGCGGCGGTCGGTTATCGGCAGGCCGCCGGCCATGGCCGCGCGGAATACCGTAGTCGAGACTTGGCAGAGACCGCCGCCCAGCTCCGGCAATGTGTTGCCTTTATCAATTACCAGTTCCGGCAAGAATCCCGCTTCGGCGGTCACTGGCCCGAGGTTGTCGTCAAAACTGAATTCCTGCCCCGGAGCTATGAGCAAGCCTTTGAATTTTTCTATTCCTACCGCAATGTTGTGCCGGCGGTTATTAGGGCTTCCTTTAAAGCTAGAGACGCCTTCGGCAACAAGCTCATTAATGCCCAGCGTGTTGGTTTGGGCTAGCCTGGTTTGAGGCTTGGTTTGGTATGCTATTAGATTGGTGCTGGTGGCGCTGTTTTCCAGAGCCGCGGCAATGCTGAGCGCGGTTTGGAAAGCGTCGGCGCTTACTCCGGTTTGCCCGGGGTTGAAATCGGCAACCCGATTGTTTTGGATAACCAAGCTGGGTTCCACGGTGGGCTGGTCAAAGCTTTTGGCCAGTCCGCTTACATAGGCATAAATTTTATCCAAGCGGTAGTGGTAGGTGGCGGTGGCGGCCGATCCCGGCGCAGCAACAGTCAAACCGAAAAAGCCGGCCGCGGCCGCGGATAAGTCTTGCTGCTGCCAATTAAGCGTCGAGCGCGCCGTCCAAGTTGATGCTCCCTGCCAACTCTGCAGGGTTTGAGCGTCGACGGAAATTTTTTGATCATTGTAAGTTATCGTGAAATTGCGGATGGCATAATCAAAACCGCGCGGCTGCAAAACCGCGGTTTGGGCCCGGGCAATCGGTGCCTGGCAGGAAAGCAGGAGAGAGAAGGCGAAGATTGAGATTGATAGCTTATTCATACCGTAACAGAAGAATTGTTCTGGTAGGGCTAGTTAGTCCAAACAATTGCCAATGTCCAATTTCTAATACCCAATGTTTATCGTTGGCCGAAGGCAGCCTTTAGAGATAAAGGAGCCATCATCAAATGGGCAGACAATCGATAGTGGCAGCGTGCGTCCCTGAAGGCCGGCTTTAGGCCTACGTGTGTTCAAAATAAATATACATCGTTTTTTTCGGCAAGTGTTTTTTTATTTTGTCTGCCCATTCTATAACGGTAATGACATCCTCGCGGCCCCAGACTTCAGTAAGGCCCAAGGCTTTTGTTTCGCGAAAGTTTTTGGTGCGGTATAAGTCCAGGTGGT
>JAJYJE010000111.1 GCA_021789715.1 bacterium
ATTGCCGTAGCCGGCGGATTCGTAGAGGTAAGACCGAACAGCCAGGTCATAATTTTAGCTGACGCCGCCGAGCACCATTTCGAAATCAACATTGAAGAGGCTGAAGCGGCGGTCAAACGGGCGCGGGCCGAACTTAAGGAACGCTCTATGTCGGCCCAGGAATATGCGCGCGTGGCCGCCATGCTGCAGCAAAACCTTACCCGCTTGAATATCGCCCAAAAACACGCCCATCGTCGCGGCGCTCCGATGACCGGCGGCGGCGTGTTTAAGGAGTAGGGGAAGCTAAACGCGAAAAAAAGTAAAGAACGGAAATGTTGCGGAGTCAACCAGCGCTGCCTTAGCGCGTAATTTTGCGGCGGCTTCGCTTCAATTGCAATGCGGCTAAACTACCAACCACAATCATCGCTTGAGAAATTCGCCCATAAAGTTTATTCCGTGCTTGTGGAAAACTTTCCGCGAACTTATTACGTCGGCGGCATGGTCAGGGACCGGCTGCTTCATAAAAAAGTTACCGACATCGATATCGCCACTTCGGCAACGCCTGAACAGGTCAAAAGAATTTTGTCCGCCAGGCGGATTTTGTTTGACGACCACTACCAAAATTTTGGAATTATTATTCCCAAATATAACAAGCTCCAAGCTGAAATAGCCAGCTTTCGCAAAGACTTGCCGGGCAGCGGCCGCTATCCCAAAGTGGACTTTGTCCAGCATCCCAAAACGGACAGCATCCGTCGCGATTTTACCGTAAATGCCTTATATTTTAGCCAAATTTCCGGAAAGATTTTGGATTTCCACGATGGCCTAAGCGACCTTAAATCCAAACGCCTTCGCTTTATAGGCGACCCCGCCCGGCGAATAGCACAAGACCCGCTGAGAATTATTCGCGCCTGGCGTTTTGCCGGAGATCTGGGGTTTGTTTTGGAAGCCAAAACAGCGCGAGCGATAAAAAATAATCTGTACCTGATCGAGCGGCTCACCAAGGCGCGTCTTGCCGCTGAGTTTGCCAAAACAAAAAAACGCTCCACTAAAAAATTTATCACGTCAGCCTTGGCAAAAATAAAAAATGCTTGACAAACATCGGAAAAATATTTTAAGATAATAACGTAGGTTTGTCGCAAGGCAGAAACGAAAGAAAACACAAAGAATTTTTCCGCATCAGCGTAAAATCAGCGTTGGCCGCAATATCCGAGATTGATCAGCGTCCGCTACTCAACTTGAGACAAAAACATCTCAAGATCCAGCGAGTAGAAAATTAAGAAAGCCTGACCAAAATCAGTTCGGCTTTCAGGGAGACTAGCCCAATGGCTACGAAGAAGAAAAAGAAAGTCGCAAAGAAGAAAAAAGGCGGTTCGAAAAAGAAGCGCCGCTAGTCTTTGCTCCCGCTCATAACGGGAAAACAAGACCACCCCAAAATATTAGGGTGGTTTTGTTATATATTAAATCCGCCGGCAGCCCGCCTTGGCCGCCCATGACAGGCCAAAACGGTTTTTATTGTGCTTTTATTGACATTTTTACGAGTTTTGCATAAATTTAAGGTGGTGTTAAATCCCCATAGAGGATCAATAAATGGGAAGAAGGACCAGGATAATAGTCACATTGGGTCCGCGATCATGGGACTCCCGTACCATTAAGTCAATGATCGCGGCCGGAGCAGACATAGTCCGATTAAATTTATCCTTTGCCAAATCGGAACAGCATTACGCTTTTCTTGCCAAAGTTGTAAGGCACGTACGGGAAACCGGCGCCAATTTTGGCAAAACGGTAACCATAATGGTTGATTGCCCGGGACATAAATTTCGTCTCCGGCAATTTGCCGAACGGGAAGTTCATGTTGGCGATATGGTTGAGCTATCAGCGGACGATAAAACCAACGGCGCTCTTCCGTTCCCTTATAGGAAGCTTCTGTCAAAAATGCAAGTCGGCCAGGAAGTCCTAATAGCCGACGGGCAGCCGCGATTTAAAATCACCCGCACCGACGCGGGTAAAGTGATCGGGGAAATAACCCTGGGCGGTTTTTTGGAGCCGGACAAGGGCCTAACCGTAAGGGGGTTAAAAATCAGCAGTCTAAACCTCCCTGCTTTATCTAAAGCCGACAAGCGGGGCCTGCAATTTGCCGTTGATGTCGGGGCGGAAGAAGTCGTGATGTCGTACGGAACATCCGCCAAACAGACGCTAAGCTTTAGCGATTATTACCGCCGCTTGGGGGGGAAAGGGAAAATCAGGGTCAAAATCGAGCTAGAAGAGGCGGTTGAACGCGTGGAAGAAGTGGCTGCCGTAAGTGATGGCGGGCTTGTTGGCCAAGGCGATCTGGGACTCTCAGTCTCTCACCAAAGGGTGGTAACTGCCGGAACTAAGGTCGTCCGTACATACCTGCAGGCTGGTAAGCCGTGCTATGTTGGCACGCAGCTTGGCACCAGCATGAAACAGAATCCTTTCCTGACTCACGGAGAAACTGCAGGTATTTTTTACTGGGTTTACACGCGAGCAGACGGCTTAATGGTTAGCGACGAAACCTCCATGGGAAAACATCCCGTAAGGGTAGTGGAAGCCTTGGACGCCACCATTCGCGAAGCAGAATCCTTCTTTTCGAACTCGCCGGCTTAATCCAGCCCGGAGTTCAACAGCACAAAGCAGTTCTCGCTAACCGGCGGGGCTGTTTTTGTTTGGCCGGAATTTGCTTTATTTTGCCGTTTCCGCTATAATATTACGGCTGCATATCGCGGGATAGAGCAATTGGCAGCTCGCCAGGCTCATAACCTGGAGGTTCCCGGTTCGAGTCCGGGTCCCGCAACCACGGGTCAATCATTTTTGGCTGCGCTATATATTTTCCAATCTGTTGCGTGCTTGAAGGAAAATATACCGCCTCGTCAAAAATATTGCCCCTTACCCCAATTTCGCATCAGTTTTGCCTGGTCCGAAATTTTGGGGTCCCGTTCCGTAGTTTTGCTGGTTGGTCCGTGGTTGCGACACGGTACTTCGCTCGCGAGCGGCGTACCAAGCGACAATGCTAACTATAAAATCGTGACAGATTTTTACCCTGTCCGCAGGGTTTTTTGTTAAACAGAGGTACTCGGCTCTGGCAGAAAGGAGCCATCATAATGCTTTTCACCTTTAGGTTTTTAATTGTAGGCTGACGAAGAGAAAATTAAAATACTAGAGAAAAGGAATTTGG
>JAJYJE010000112.1 GCA_021789715.1 bacterium
TTTTGTATATTCAGACAAGGAGGATGAGATAGTGGAAGCAGTGTATATCGTCGATTTGCGCGCGGGATCTACCGCCGAAGAACGGCAGCGAGTGTATCGCAACGCCTGGCGTTGCGGGTTCCGGAAGAGCCCGAGGAAGCGGCTGGGGTGGGAGGTGGTTTTTTGCCCGAGGTCGCGTGCCCAGAGCCAGCGCTTGCAAGGGGTGCTCGCGAATTCGCCGGCCGTCGAGTCATGGCGGAGATCATGAAGCCCTGGGAATGGCGGCGCAAAACCGGCCGCCATTCCCTCCCTATTTTGGTTATTTATGATACAATAAATTTATGCTTAAGCTTTATAACACTTTATCCAAAAAGTTCGAGGAAATCCCGAAAAAAGACCATATAAACCTCTACACCTGCGGGCCGACCGTTTATAATTACGCGCATATCGGCAACCTGCGAAGTTACGTGATGGCCGACTTGCTCTACCGCACTTTAAAACTGGACGGCTATAACCCGAAATGGGTTATGAACATTACGGATATAGATGACAAAACCATCAAGGGCGCCATCGCTAAGCATGGAAGCAGGGCCACAGTTGAGAATTTGCGCGAGTACACCAAGTTTTATTTTGATGAGTTCCTTAAGGACTTGGGTAAAGTCAATGTTTTGAAAGATGAAGTCGAGTTTATCCGCGTGACAGACGTTATGCCGCAGATCCAGGAATTTATTATGGCTTTAATGGCCAAAGGCTATGCTTATAAAGCCGAAGATGGCAGCACGTATTTTTCCATTGACAAATACCAAAAAGATTTTGGCGATTACGGGGAGCTGGTCGGCCATAAGTTTTTGGAAGGCAAAAAGATCGGCGCGCGCGTGGCGGTCGATGAGTATGAGAAAGATAACTTGTCGGATTTTGCCCTGTGGAAAGCCTGGGACGAATTATCCGATGCCCAAATTTTTTGGGACCATCCGGTTTTAGGCAAAGGCCGGCCGGGCTGGCACATTGAATGTTCGGTAATCAACCGTGTAGCCTTTAAGGGCGAACCTACCGATATCCACACCGGCGGCGTGGATTTGGTATTCCCCCATCACACCAACGAAATCGCCCAGTCCCAGGCCCTGCTCGGCAAGGGCAATTTTGTCCGGCACTGGTTCCATTCAGAACACCTGCTTGTAGATGGAAAAAAAATGTCCAAAAGCGCCGGCAATTTTTACACACTGCAAGATTTGCAGCAGAAAAATCCTTACGCTGGCAATGTTTTACGGTATTCTTTTCTTCAGGCCAAGTACCGAGCGCAGCAAAATTTTACCGATGAATCCCTAATTGCTTCCCAGCGCGCCATTGCCGGTGTTTATGGCGTGCTCCAGAGCGGTGCCGATCGGGCAAAAAGCAACATGGAAGCAGCCCATGTTGGTTTGGACGATGATTTAAACGTTCCCGGTGCGTTGGCTAAGGGCAGCGCGGAATTTATCTACCAATCTTTACTGGGAGTCGGCGTCCTTCCCCCCCGCCGCAGCGGTGACGAGGTCCAGGAACTATCAGGCGAAGTTAAAGATTTGGCCGTTGCCCGCTTGCAGGCTCGCCGGCAAAAAGACTTCCAAAAATCCGACGAGTTGCGCAAACAAATCGAAGATCAAGGCTATGAGGTGATGGATACGCCGGAAGGGCAAAAAGTAAAGAAAAGGCTGCAAATTTAAAAGGGACCGAGTGCATTTACGGTCCCTGTTTGATTGACACCCAGGCGCCTAAGACGGCGCATGTCAGGCCGACAATGGCGATTACTACACTAAAGAAATAACCCCACTTTTCATGGGGTGTTTTCCCAAAAAAAAACCGTTTTGCGATTTTCCAATTGCCGCGCATGTTTGCCTCCTTAACAAGCAATTATGATATAATCTATAAATTTTGTCAATGTAAAAATACGCTAAAATAAGCGTCTTTTAATTAGGCTTAGGAAGCTTAAGAAGCCGGTTTTTTTATCCCCACTGTCCCCTTTGTACACAATTGCAGCAATACTGAATTCGGGGTAAGATTATTCAGTAAACATATCCAATTTCTGTTTTAAGGGGTGAGAAACTAAAGGCAATTTTATGGATAATCCGGCCGCAGTCAGGACGCCGCCGCAGAATATAGAAGCGGAAACTTCCGTCCTCGGTTCGCTTATGCTCGACAAAGATGCCATTATTAAAGTGGCGGATCTTTTGATTGCCGATGACTTTTACGAAAGGAAGCATCAGATTACCTATCAGGCCATAGTCGATCTATACGCCAAGAATGCGCCAATTGACATTTTGACTGTTACGAATGCCCTGGAAGAAAAAAAGTCGCTCGACAGCGCCGGCGGCGCCAGCTATCTTACGAGCCTGGTCAGTGCCGTACCCTCGGCGGCCAATGTGGTGCATTACGCGACTATAGTAAGGAAAAAAGGCACGCTGCGTCGACTTATTAGTACGGCCGGCGAGATTACCAATCTGGCATTTGAGGAAGAAAACGATATTGAAACCATTTTAGACGAAGCGGAACAAAAGTTGTTCAGTGTCTCGCAGAAACACCTGAAAGAAAACTTCATACCGATCAATTCGATTTTGACAGCCACGTTTGAACGTATTGACGAGCTGCACCGTGATCAAGGCAAGCTGCGCGGCGTGGCTAGCGGGTTTATCGATTTGGACCAGAAGCTGGGAGGTTTGCAGAAATCAGACTTGATAATACTCGCCGCCCGTCCTTCCATGGGAAAAACGTCTCTGGCCTTGGACATTATTCGCCACGTCGGGGTCGGTCTTAAAGTCCCGGTAGGAATTTTTTCTTTGGAAATGAGCAAGGATCAGCTGGTTGACCGTTTGCTTTCCGCCCAGAGCGACGTGAATTTGTTTAAGATCCGCACCGGGCACTTGAATGACGAAGATTTTGAAAAGATCGGCGAAGCCATGGGGGTGCTATCCGAAGCGCCGATTTACATTGACGATGCCGCCGGCAGCAACATTATGGAAGTGCGCACCAAGGCCCGGCGCCTCCAGTCCGAACACGGCGTCGGGTTAATTGTGGTCGATTACTTGCAGCTTATGA
>JAJYJE010000113.1 GCA_021789715.1 bacterium
CGATCTTGCGCTGGGCCTTAGGAGCCTTGGTTCTATTCTTGTTGCCGGTGACATTGATGATGCACAGCTTTTGGAAAGATTCCGATCCCCACATAAAGGCTGCCAATAGCGTTAATTTTTACAAGAATTTGGCTTTACTTGGCGCGGTGTTGATGCTGTATCTTCTTCCGCTGCCGTGGCCTTTGAGCCTGGTTAAATAGCAAAAGTTTCAACAGGAGGCACCCTTGCGCAGCGCAAGGGTGCCTCCTGTTTTGATTTTTCGATTGATTTGTGCTATAATTAGAACAAGTCATTATTTTTGAAAGAAAAATGTTCGCAGGTGTCGCTCTGGGAAATATTGCCGGAGCCAGTACCGCGGTTCACAATTTTAATTGGACTGCGCCGTCGTGGGATTTGTTTATTTTGCTGGGCTGGATCGGCGCATCTGTTTTTTACATGTTTGCCGCCGGCCGCGGCCGCATTATCAATATTCTCCTCAGCGTCTACGTGGCCAAACTAATAGTTTTGCAGATGCCTTTTTTGACTGACGCGGCCGCCAAGCAGCTGAATCTGTCCGTCCAGTCATTGCAGCAGCTGGCTGCGTTTGTTGCCGTTTTTTTAATCCTGTTTCTGTTTCTCGGCCGCTTCGCGCTCAAGTCTTCGGCTGACAGCCGGCATTTGGCGTCCATGGTTTTCGGCTTGATATTCGCCTTTTTGCAGATTGGCCTGCTTATTAATATTATTCTTGGCTATTTGCCGGCAGGTACGCAGCAAAACTTCAGTTCCCTTATCCAGATGATTTTTATTTCGCCTCCGGCGAGCTTTGTCTGGCTCATTTTGCCGATCGTATATCTAATTGTGCTCGGCAAATTCGTGGGTGATACAAACGAATTATAATTTGCGGATGGCGCCGCTACCCGCCGGCTGGGCTGCCGCGCCAGCCTCGGATTCGTGAGAAATATATGTCTGACCACCACATCATTTTAATCGTCGATGACGATAAGCTCATCCTTAATACTTTAAAACAACAGTTCGAAAGCTGGTCTATGGATGTGCTGCCCGCGGCCACTCCCCAGGCTGCCAAGGAGTATCTGGCTAAGGCTACGCCCGATTTGGTAATTCTTGATCTGTTACTTACGGAGTCGGATGGTTCAGCCGGGATTTTGGACTTTATGCAGAGCGACGCGCGCCTGGCGAAAGTGCCGGTTATTGTCCTAACCAACCTGGACAAGCCTGAACTTAAGGAGATGCTGCTTTCCCGCGGTGTTATTAAAGAGTACTTAACCAAGGGCAGTTTGGATCTGGATGAGCTGCACCGCAAGGTCTGGAGCTATGTGGAGCCCGCGGGACACGGACAAGCGTAAAGGGTCAAGGCGCGATAAAACTCCGCGGGCGCGGAGTTTTTAAATTTGAAATTATTACTCTGACCAGCGGGCGAAGATGCCGGTGGAAATCATTCTCCCTGATTTTTGTTTTAGGCACAACTCGCCGGATTCGATTTTCCTGCTGGCGGATGCGCCGCGTCGGTTTATCGCATCTTCCATGAGGTTATGTAGCGCCAGCGCCGAGGAATTGGTGGCGTAACCGTTGATGATAAGGAATTTTGCGTCAGCTGACAGCAGGAGGACGCAGTCGGCCAGCAGGCCCGGTAGGTTGTCGTTAAACTTCCAGGTTTTGCCGGAAGGGGAGTGGCCAAAAGCCGGCGGGTCCATAATAATGCCGTCATAAAAGCTTCCGCGCTTGAGTTCGCGTTTTACGAATTTGACGGCATCGTCCAAAATCCACCGTACGGAATCGGCCGGCAAGTTATTGAGCTTGTAGTTGTCGTTCGCCCAGGTGATGGCCGGTTTGCTCGCGTCAACGTGCGTCACCTGGCAGCCGGCCTTGGCCAGAACTGCCGTTGCGCCGCCAGTATACGCGAACAAATTTAGGATTTTTAATTTTTTTGCCTTTGAGTCTTCCAATTTTTGAGTCATAAACTCCCACTGCGCGGCTTGCTCGGCGAATAATCCCGTATGCTTAAAGGGCGAAAGCTTTAGCAAAAGTTTGATGTTGCCAAATTTAATAATCCAGGGCTGCGGCATTAATTGCCGGACGTTCCACTTGCCTTTATCGTTGCCCGACGGGGAATTAAATATTGCCCAGGCTTTATTCCACTCGGCATCAGGCAGCGACCGCTTCCAAATGATTTGCGGATCGGGACGCTGCAAAATAGCCTCGTGCCACCGTTCCAGCCGGTATCCGTCGCCGGTATCAAGAAGTTCGAAATCCGGGAAGTTTTTAAAAGTTTCTAAAAGCATGGTATGTAAACTGATAAACAAATAAGCTGATCAGCTGACGAGCTGATTAGCTTATTGGCTAAATTTGGATTTATTTCGCTGTGATATCCCCCAGTTCGAAGCTGCTGGTCGTACCCTGGTAGGTGATTTTGACCTGTTTTCCTATCAGGTCGCTAAAATCGCGGCTGGTGCTGATGTAAATGGTGGAGGTGGCCGTAGTCAGCATCAGATTTCCCTTGTTCGGGTTATTGGAAAGCTGTAATGTACCTTCCCAGTAGGAGCCTCCCGCACTTGCGGGTTGGGCTGCGGCGGCCGCCTGCTCGGACTGGGCCGCGTCGCTGGATTGCGGCTCGGCCTGGGTTTTGGTGCCCTTGTGGCGATAATAGACGATTGCGGCAATAATCAGGACCAAGACTATTGCCAGTCCGATATATTGCATATTTTTGCTTATTTTCATAAAAGTTAGTTAATTGTTACTTTAAGTGTAGGAGATTTGGGGATTTTGTCAAAAAATCCGTCTCGACAAAAATCGTGAAATATTGTAAACTATCAAAGATCCTCCTGTACTGCATCCCATCCTCATTACCGCGAAGCTGCGGAAAAGGCACACTTAGGGAGGTCGCAGAAAATGAATTTTCAAGTTCGTTTTGGGAAGCTGGGATAAAGTGTGAGGCGGGCCGGTAGCTCCCCCGTTCGCTAAAGCTACGGAGGGCGGGACACGGATATGTTATCTTTAGGATAAATAACGGTCTTGCCCTGCGAAGTGT
>JAJYJE010000114.1 GCA_021789715.1 bacterium
CTTGGGTCCGCTGCGGGTATCTGTTGACCTGGAAAATTCGTCGCAATGGATGAGTAATGATATGGCGGCTAAGAACTATTTTAGCCATACCGACAGTTTGGGGCGGTCAACCGGAACACGGCTTGCCGCCTTTGGTTACACATACAGCCCGTGGGGGGAAAATTTGGCCGCCGGGTACTCTGACGCCCAGGATGCTTTTAGCCAATGGCTGAATGCTTGCGACCCTGACGCTTCCGGCAGCTGCACCTATGCGCATCGGGAGAATATGCTGGGAGCCGGCTATGTGGCAATCGGCATCGCGCGGGCTTATTCTGGCAATTCCGCGTATGGCTGGTATTGGACTACGGATTTTGGCGGTTATTTGGACCAGCTGATCGTTGCTTCATCCTCAACCTCTACATCGCCCAACCCGCCTCCTGCTCCGACTCCAGCCCCGACACCTGCGCCAGCTCCCACGCCCGCACCTTCACCTACAGGGCCTGAGGCAGTAACCATTGAATCCCCTATAGCCGGTCAATCCACGAGCGGCACGCTCTGGGTTACGGCGGCGCTAAACTTTGACCCGGCCGATTCCGGAGTAAATCTTTCAATTGACGGGGGAGCCAATATTGGCCTGACCGTTACGGGTAATGGTTCTAACTATAGCGTAGGGATCAGGACTGCAACGCTGGCCAACGGGCCGCATACGCTGACCGTTTCCGCCGATACTTCAAACGGTAAAACGGTAAGCGCTTCGGTTTCGTTTGCGGTAAACAATTCCGGCCAGCCCGCGCCAACGACGCAGCCGGCTCCATTGCCCGCGCCAACTCCCGCTCCCTCATCGACGCCAACGACGCAGCCGGCCCCGACTCCTGTTCCGCAACCAGGCCAGTCGTTAATTTTTGAGAATCCGCAAAACGGAGCGACTATGCAAGGTTTGGTCTATGTTACTGTTTCTGCACCGGCCAATATCGATAATATGGATTTACTGATTGATAATGCAAAGAATATTGGGATGTCTGTCAGCGGTAATGGTTTTCAGTATACTGTTGGCATCAAAACACCCCTCTTGGCCAACGGGCCGCATATCTTGACTGCCGTGGCGACGGATGCCCAGGGCAATAGGTACAGTACCTCCATCCAAGTTAATGTGAATAATTAACGTTAGTTTACACAAAAAGCCCCCTAAAGGCAGGCGGGCTTTTTGTAATTGTAGATAATAAAATATATCTGTAGATATAAATAAACCTTATATTTATAAGCTATATTAGCTGTGTTAATTAAATTGCAGAAAATTCCTTGACAAATAAATAAAGGAGCATATGATATTAATATATGGGTTTATCCGCTTCTCTGAATTACGGGATCCCATTCTTTAAATGGAAATCAAAGTCTTATTCAAAAATTTCGGGCTAAACGATAAGGAAGCCGCCGTGTATATGGCGCTTATTGAACTTGGCCCATCGCCGGTGCGCACATTGGCGGCTAAAACCAAGATCAACCGGGGCACTACCTACGATATTTTAAAATCTCTGCAGCAGCAGGGCCTGGCGAGTTTTTACGATACCAGATCCCACCAGCACTTTGTGGCCGAACCGCCGGAGAAGTTGCTTGCTGCACTGGAAGACCGGCAGCGGTCCTTGGCCGAAGTCAAAAAACAGATCGAGGCCAGTCTGCCGGAGCTCAAATCCATTTTTGAAAAGGAAGGCGGCAAGCCGGTTATCAAGCTCTACGAAGGCCATAAGGGTATCCGGTTTATTTTGGGCGATGTGCTGGCTGTTACTGCCGCGTCAATGCCTAAACTTTATTATGTTTACTCCTCGTCCGATGTCCGCGATCAACTCTATAAAAGTTATCCGGAATTCAATAAAGATCGCCTTAAGGCGAAAGTGGCCAACCGGGTAATCGCTTTTGGCAAAGGCGGCAAACTGGTTGGTTTGGATGAGCGCAAGTGGATGCCGGCCAGCCACGGCAGCCCGACTTATTTGCTGCTCTATCCCGGCAAGGTAGCCATGGTGTCCCTGGCTAATAGCGGCGAGCCTGTGGGCGTGATTATTGAAGATGAGGGGCTTTACCAAACCCAAAAAATGATTTTTGAATTTACCTGGAATAAGCTATAGATATACGTCTCCAGGCTTTTGCTTTCGTAAAAGCGTGGAGAGGTAGATCTTCACGGATTACAGCTGAAGGGGGAAATATGACGGAATTCTTGCAGCAGTTGTTCGGCAGATACGAGCTTCTGCGGACGATCAAGTCCGCTTATGCTTTTCTGGCTTTCGTGGTGGTACAGGGCGAGACTCTGGTCGTTAAAAAGGTCAAGACGGTTACCAACGGAAATCCGCCTTGCCTTGCAGCGGCAGAACTTTCCAATTCTCTCACCAATACGTTCCTGAACGGGTTGCGCGCATGTGCCGTACCGGTTCCTGGCCGCTATGAAACTTACCTGTTCGATAGTGACGCTTATCATGTTGTATCTTATGAAGTCGCCGATATCGGGCAGCGGTTGGACGATGGAAGACTGAATGCCATTTCGGCGATCAAGCAAATTCTTGCTGCCATTCAAGGCCTGCTGGGCCAGCGGGACTGGAACGTAGGGTTGGATCCTCGCCTTAGCAATTTTGCTGGATTAGGCAATGCGGTGTATTTTGATCTATTTCCGCCATTGTGCAGTTTTGACGGAAAGACGTTCGTTCATTTTCCGAATCCAGCAGATAGCGCTAAAATTGAAGTCGAGTTGCGTCGCAAATTTTCGGCTATCGGCGTCCTTTCTCGGCTGCGGTTTAGTTTTTTAGCAGTTGATCCGCAGACCATTCGACAATTCGAATCCCTGTCTCTCGAAGCTGTACCGTTATCTTTGAGGCAGCAGGTTCGAACAGCCTTCGAATCATTCCCTGATAATCTCATTGGGCAAGTCAGTAATGGCAAGCTCATGCGCATTGTCGAAGGCTTTCGGGCTACCGAGGTCGAGGAAATGAGATCGTTCGCCGCTAGGATTATTTCTGAGACTGGCCGCGAGCGTGAAAAA
>JAJYJE010000004.1 GCA_021789715.1 bacterium
CGGCATTGCGGCGGATTTCCCGATTTGCGTAGTCCCCTCGCTCAAACACGACCTGCGCCTCCATGGCAAAGTCCGGGACTGGGCCGGCTTCATCGAAATCGGCAACTCGCCGATGTCGTACGGCTCCTACAGCGGCGCCGGCGGCAAGGAAAAAATTACCTGGGACAAGCTCTCCACGCAGAGCTACTATCAAATTATCCAAAGCGACGTGACCGTAGTCTTCCCCTGGATAGCCGCGGTCCTGCTCGGACTGTAATTCGGTTAAAATAGAAGATACGGCAGCGACGGATTCACTCCGCGCTGCCGTATAATTTTATGGAAAGGATAAACAAACGATAAACCCAGCTTGAGCCCGTACGGGCATTTTAAGCCGGGTTTACCAAGGGACAGCTTCCCCCATATGCGATTTTCTATGTTTAATGCGACGGTGCATTCCGGCCTAACCGGCCTCTTAGGTTTATTCGCGGTCCGCCCACTGGCGGATTTGGGAAAGCCGCCCTGCACTACTCGCCAGTTGCATCTGTTGCATTCCTTTCCACCTTAATCCTACACTATAAATGACGCAGATCCGGCAAAAAAATTCCGCCCTATTTTGGCCGGAATTTCCGAGCTTCAACCCACAGATAAAACCAAATATTTTATTACAAAACAAGACTCCGGGCTAGTCAAAAAGGAATATCCTTATAGTCTTCCGCGGTTCCTTGGTCCGTCTCATCCTAACCCATAGCCCTGCTCCTTGCCTTAATAATCCCTGAGCTTATTTATATCCATATGCTCCCGAATGCGCTCCAAGGCTTTGGATTCGATCTGGCGGATGCGTTCACGGGTTACACCGAACTCTTCGCCGACTTCTTCCAAAGTATGGGTCACGCCGTCTTCCAGGCCGAAACGCATCTTTAAGATCTTCTGCTCGCGGGGATCAAGGTCTTTTAAGATGCCGCCGACGTACTCCTTCAAAATCTGCCGGCCGGCCACCTCGTTCGGTTTGGTCGTATCTTCGTCGACGATAAAATCGCCAAGGTAGGAATCCTCGCCGTCATCTTCCCCGACCGGCGCATCAATGGATACGGTCTCCTGGGAAATTTTCTTGAGGTGGTATACTTTCTCGACTTCAATGCCCATTTCGGCCGCGATTTCTTCGGGCAGCGGCTCGCGGCCGAGGTCCTGCACCAAAGACCGTTCCGCCTGGGCGTACTTGTTTAAAGTCTCTACCATGTGAACGGGGATGCGGATAGTACGGCTCTGGTCGGCCAAAGCGCGGGTAATAGCCTGGCGGATCCACCAGGTGGCGTAGGTGGAAAACTTATAACCCTTGCGCCAGTCGAATTTGTCCACTGCGCGGAACAGGCCCAAATTGCCTTCCTGAATCAAATCAAGCAAACCCAAATTACGGCCCATATATTTTTTGGCGATTGAAACCACCAGGCGCAAATTGGCTTCGGTCAACTTTTTTTTGGCAGCTATATCCCCTTTGCCGATGCGCTTGGCCAAATCGATTTCTTCTTCGCCGGTCAACAGCGGCACCTTGCCGATCTCGCGCAAATACATCTGAATGGAATCGTCATAAATATCGCCCAAGTCAAACGCATCAACCATTTCTTCCTGGTTCTTTTTTTTCTTTCCTTTGCCCGTTTCTGCCGGAGTATTTTCTGTCTTCTTATTTTGCTCCCAAACGCTCGCCACTTCCTGGTCGACTATTTCAATACCCCGCTTCTCCAGCGTTTCCATAACCCGCTCCAGACCGGCAATGTTATCCTCAAACTGCGGCATAACATGCAGCAATTCCGCTTCTGTAATAAATCCGCGCTCCGAACCTTTAGCAACAAGCCGGCCCAGCGCCAATTCCATTTGCGCGGCCAACGCCTCGTGTTCCGCGATTTGGGCGGCAGTTTTGGCCGGTTTGGGCTTCCGGGCTTTTTTGGCCGGTTTGAGGATTTTAGGCTTATAAGCCTTCTTTACGGATTTCTTTTTGGGCTTGGCAGGTTTCTTCTTCATAAGGTAGTGTTCTCAAATATACGAATCATCCGCCAGCTGGCGGACAAATACGCAAATACCGCAAATATCCAAACCTGGGTTTAGCCGAGATTCGTATATTTGTAAAAATTTGTATATTTACGATTACTGCTACATTAATTTTTCAAACTCTAAACGCTGCACTGAAAGATCGGCAAATGCCTTAGTCAGCTTTTGGAGCTCCGGTTTATCGCCTAAAGTCTCCGCCCGGCGGATATCCGCGTTCAGCCGTTGTTGCTGACGTTTGATGGCGTTAACTTTAAAGAGGGCAAACATTTTTTCCAGCTGACGGAGCTCTTGCCCGTCACCGCCCTCCAAAGCGTCACGTTGTGATTCTACCATAAATACGGCCTCTTTGGCTACTGGTTCGGCTAAAACTTGGTCTTGCCGCCCATGCCATAGCAAGTCCGCCAATCTCCGCACTTCCGCCTCCTCAAATTCTTCGGGCCGTGACTTCCGTTGGGCCGTTTGGAAAAACTCCGGATAAACCAACAATCCGCCCAAAATTTCTTTTTCCATCAGCCCGGATTTTATCCCCGCTCCTTCCTCTATGGGCTTAGAGGCTGTACGCGATAAACCGGCGGATTGCCTCTTTATTTGTTCCCGTATTGTCCGCTCAAAAATCCCAAACCGTTCCGCCATGCGGCGGACATAGTGGTCTTGCTCAAGCGGATCGGCTATCGCTCCCAGCAGAGGCACCACGGCCTGGCTCAAATAATGTTTTTGTTCCACCGGGTCTTTCGCATAAGTTTTTTCCGCGTAAGCCATCTGCCAGTCCAAAAACCATACTGCCTCCGCCACTGCTTTTTCCCAAAGGCCGGGACTCTTTTTTATCAGCTCATCAGGGTCCTTAACTTTATCAAGCGCGATTACTTTCAAGCGGAACCCCTGCTTTAATGCCAGTTCGCCGGCCCGCCGGGCCGCGGCCTGCCCGGCCGCATCGCCATCAAAGCAAAATTTCAAATTTTTGGTCAGCCGCCCCAGCATGGCCAGCTGCTCGACTGTCAGGGCCGTACCGCTCGTGGCCACGACGTTTTCAAACCCGGCCTGGTGCGGAGCGATGCAGTCCATTTGCCCCTCCACAATAACCGCTTCGTCCAATTTCCTTATGGCATTCTTGGCAAAATTCAAACCGAACAGCACCCGGCCCTTGCTATAAATGACGGTCTCGGGAGAATTGACGTACTTGGCGGATTTGCCGTCGTCTTGGAGGATTCTTGCCGAAAATCCGACAACACTGCCGTTATAATCAAAAATGGGGAAAGTCACCCGGCCGCGGAACCGGTCATAAACCTGCCCGCGCTCGTTTTTGGCCGAAACGCCGGCTTTGACCAAATCGCTTGCGTTTACTTTCTTTTTGGCCAAAGCCTGCTCCAGCGCGTGAAATTCGTCGGGTGCAAAGCCAATTTGCCAGCGCTCGATAATTTTCTTGGATAACCCGCGCTTTTCCAAATACCCCAGCGCATCCTTGCCCTGCTTTTCTTCAACCAAAATTTTGTGGTAAAACCTGGCCGCAAAATCGTTTATGCGATACAGCAAATCCTTTTCACTCTGCTGCTGGGGATCGGCCGGGCGGTACTCCGGCAGCTGAACCCCGGCTTTTTGCGCTAAAATTTTTAGCGCCTCCCGGAAATCCACGCTTTCGTATTTCATAACGAACCCAAACACGTCTCCGCCCTCGCCGCAGCCAAAACAGTGCCAAATTTGCTTTTGCGGGCTAATTTGCAAAGACGGCGTTTTCTCATGGTGAAACGGGCAGAGCGCCTTAAAATTGACGCCTGCTTTTTTTATTTGGATATAACCGGAGATCACATCCGCGATATTCAACCGGTCTTTGATATCTTGTAAAACCTGGTCAGCCATGGAAAGTCGGTAATTTGTAGCGGGTGGTTTAAAGCAAACTAATGAATTTCTACCTTTATTTTAGCCTATATGAACGTTCGTAACAATAGACAAAAATCTTCAAAAATGCTACTATTGTCCAAGTATCGAAGAAGTCCCCAAATTTTCTAGCTTGAGCATCGCCAGGAAAATTTGGGAAGAAGAGCGGGCCGCATGCTGGAGCAGCCTGCCCCGCGCCGATTTGGATAGTAATCCGGATTTTGTAAATTGCCAAGGGAGAGATCGCATAGTGGTCGAGTGCGCTTGCTTGGAAAGCAAGTAGGTTCGAAAGGGCCTCGGGGGTTCGAATCCCCCTCTCTCCGCCAGAGAAAAACAGACTACCTTCAGCGTAGCCTGTTTTTCTCTGATATGAATGGTGGGATTCGGACGGGTTGAAGCGAGGCAAAACTTTTTCTGCAGAAAAAGATGCAGTCGAGCGATCGGCCGGTCCGAGTGGCGCAGGACTGGCCGCAACCCCGGACAAGGAGCGCTTCAGAAGAAACGCGACGCGGAAATCCCCCTCTCTCCGCCACAAAAAACCCAAGCGTAAAGCTTGGGTTTTTTGCTTGGTTCAAATATTTTAGCTTTTTACCGGAACTTTCTCCATAGCACTCTCCACGTTCTTGATGTTTATGGTAGCCTTGATTACCGTGTCGGGGTTGATGGAAATACTATCAATGCCCTCCCTCACCAAAAACTCGGCGAAATCCGGGAAATCGGACGGGCCCTGGCCGCAGATGCCGACCTTGCGGCCTAGCCGATGGGCTTCCTGGATGAGCGTATGGATCAATTTCTTGACCGAGGTGTTTTTCTCGTTGGCGATATGGGCAACCAACTTGCCGTCGCGATCGAGTCCCAAGGTTAACTGGGTTAAGTCGTTTGAGCCGATGGAAAAGCCGTCAAAAATCGCGGCAAACTCGTCAACCTGCAAAATATTGGAAGGGATTTCGGCCATGACCCAGACCTGCAGGTCTTCTTTCAGCGTTATCTCGCCGACCGTCCGCGTGCCTTTTTTCGTGCCGCGCTTCAACCCGTACTTCTCCATGGTGGCCAGCACCTTTTTGCCTTCTTCCGGCGTGCGGCAGAACGGGATCATGGTATTTAAATTCCACAAACCCATTTCTTCGCGAACTTTTTTTACGGCCGCGCATTCCAGGGCGAACGCCTGTTCAAAATTCGGGTCGTAATAGCGGGATGCGCCGCGCCAGCCGATCATCGGGTTCTCTTCTTTGGGTTCATACAAGTGGCCGCCGATCAAATTGGCGTACTCGTTGGTTTTAAAGTCGGAAAAACGCAGGAGCACATCGTGAGGATAAAAGGCAGCGGCCAAGCTGGCAATACCGTATGCCAGCTTGTGCACGTAAAAATCCACTTTATTAGGATAACCGACGGTCAGCTCGTCAATATCCTCTTTCAATTTGGGATCGGTCAGCTGATCGTAATTAATGAGGGCATTGGGGTGGATCTTAATGAAATTGGAAATAATAAATTCCTCGCGCGCCAATCCCACGCCTTTATTGGGGATAAAAGAGTAGCCAAAAGCCAGTTCCGGATCAGCCACAATCATTTTTACTTCGGTACGCGGCGCCTGTAGCTTGCTTAAGTCATGGTGGCTGACAACGAATTTCAGGAGGCCTTCATAGATTTTGCCTTCTTCGCCTTCGGCGCATGACACCGTAACCGGCATGCCGGTCGGCACAACCGTGGTGGCATTGCCGCAGCCGACTACGGCCGGAATGCCGAGCTCGCGCGAGACAATGGCGGCATGGGAGGTGCGGCCGCCGCTGTTGGTCACAATCGCGCTGGCCATTTTCATGATCGGTTCCCAGTCCGGATCGGTAATTTCAGTAACCAACACTTCACCCTTCTTAAATTCGCTGATCTGGGTGGCGTCCTTAATATAGCGGGCCGCGCCCTGGCCGATTTTGGCCCCGACGGCCGCGCCTTTGGCCAGCACTTTGCCGGTCTCCTGCAGCTCGTACTCTTCCAAGACATTGCGGTCCTTTTGGTTCTGTACGGTTTCCGGCCGCGCTTGCACTATATATAGCTGCTTGGTTACCCCGTCATAAGCCCACTCGATGTCCATCGGCCGGCCGTAATGCTCTTCGATGATTACGCCCCAGCGCGCCAGCTGCAAAATTTGGTCTTCGCTCAAGACGAACTGATGGCGATCCGCGTCGGCGACCGGCACTTCCTTGGTCGGACTCACGCCTTCGGAGGCGTAAATCAGCTTCTTTTCCTTGCTGCCTAATTTTTTTCCGGTAATGGCCTCAAAACCGAGCTTCAGCGTCGGCTTGAATACTTCATATTCATCCGGCGTCACCACGCCTTTGACCACGAACTCGCCCAGGCCCCAGGCCGCGTTGATCAGCACCATATCGCGGAAGCCGCTTTCGGTATCGATGGTGAACATTACGCCGCTGGCACCGCGGTCGGAACGCACCATTTTTTGCACGGCTACAGACAAGGCGATTTCAAAATGGTCAAATTTACGGTCGACGCGGTAGGAAATAGCGCGGTTGGTAAACAACGAAGCAATGCATTTTTTTATGGCCTGCAGCAGTTCATAATGACCCTTGATGTTCAAATACGATTCCTGCTGGCCGGCAAAGCTGGCGTCGGCCAAATCCTCGGCTGTGGCGCTGGAACGAACCGCAACATCAAGTTCGGCTTTGTCCAAATCCAGCCGCTTGGCCAATTCATCATAGGCGGTTTTAATCTCGCTTTCCAAATCGGAGGGGAAAGCCGCGGCCAGAATCTCGTGCCTGACCTGCTGACCCTTCATTTCGAGCTGCTTAATGTCCCCCGTATTCAAATCCGCCAAAATCTCCTTGATTTTGACATCCAGCTTATTCTGGCTGATGAAGTAGCGGTACGAAGCCGCGGTCACGGAAAAACCGTACGGTACCTGCAATTTTTCCCCGGGAAATATTTTGCTCGGGGTCTGGGTGAGAGTTTGGTACATCTCACCCAGGTTGGCGTTCTTGCCGCCCACCAGAGGAATGTCGGTCTTGCCGATCTCATCAAACCACAAAATGTGCGCTTGTTCGCGTGAGGACATAAATTTTAATTTTGTTAATAAATTTTTGCTTTATACAGTTTTTATTTCCACCAGATTAAGATTCTCTTTCAGCCCCAAAGGTTCCCCCGTTACTATAACCACTCGCTCCCCTCTGCTGGCCAAATGCCGCTTTTTA
The DNA here is from genome assembly GCA_021789715.1 of bacterium. Taxonomy (GTDB): domain Bacteria; phylum Patescibacteriota; class Doudnabacteria; order UBA920; family UBA920; genus JAJYJE01. Next base: position 7,092 of record JAJYJE010000004.1, read on the forward strand.
ACGGTGTCTATCATCAATTTCAACAATTTTTCGTAGGTATCCACCCGCGGCACCAAATACCCGCTTACTCCCCAAAGCAGGCACATTTGCCGGAGCACTTTCGGCTGGGGCGTTAACATGACAATAGATGCGACATTCGGCCTTTCGTGGGCAATTTCGCGGGCGGTAAACCCGCTATCCGTGGCACCCACAACCACGCGAGCCTTGGTTTGGTCGGAGAGCTCGGAAACGCTCTCGGCTACGGCCTCGGTTTTGGAAATAGCCTTATCCAGCAAGTGGCGGCGGGTGGGCAAAAACACGCTTTTTTCCGTAACTTCGATAATTTTAGCCATTTGTTGTACGGCTTTGACCGGATAACGGCCGAATGCCGTTTCGCCAGAGAGCATTACGCAGTCGGTCTGGTCAATAACCGCGTTGGCCACGTCGCTAACCTCGGCACGAGTAGGCCGCGGATTGCGAATCATGCTATCCAGCATCTGCGTAGCCACAATCACCGGCTTGCTGGCCTTCAGGCATTTTTGGATGATCGTTTTCTGGATTATCGGCACCTGGCTTTCGGGCATTTCCACTCCCAAATCGCCGCGCGCCACCATAATCCCGTCCGCCTCTTTAAGGATGCCATCAAAATTCTTTACGGCTTCCGGTTTTTCGATTTTGGCAATAATCTTCGGCGGTAATAAATTCTTGGGATTATATTTCCCGATCAATTTTTTTAATTTGACTACGTCGGTTTTGCTGCGCACAAAGGAAATCGCCACAAAATCCACATCTTGTTTGAGGCCAAATTTCAAATCGTCAATATCTTTTACGGACAGTGACGGAATCTTGAGCTTGGTGCGGGGCAAATTTACCCCTTTGCGCGATTGGATTTTCCCCGGGCTTAAGACAACGCAGTACGCCTTGCCGCCGCCTACCCGTTTGACCTCTAACTCAATTAAACCGTCTTCTATCAAAATACGCTGGCGGGGACGGATGGACCGGATCACTTCGGCGTCCAGCTTAAAGTCGCGGCCAATCACAACTTCCTGGCCGATTTTCACGGTCAGCGGCTCTTTCATTTCATGGACGCGGATTTTCGGGCCGTGAAGGTCCTGCATAATGGCTACGGGAATTCCGAGCCTGGCCGACACCTGCCGGATGTTGCGAATAAGCAGCGCGTGATTTGTGTGATCGCCGTGGCTGAAATTCAGTCGGGCTACATTCATACCCGCTTTGACCATCTCAGTCAATATTTTAATTGATTGGGAAGCCGGCCCCAGCGTACAAACGATTTTAGTCTTTTTCACTCCAGATCCTTTCCGTTAATTTACACCCAACTTAAAATAGCCACAGCGGGCACGCGTCGCTCCAGGCGACTTTGGCCAAAAAATAAGTTATTTTACGCCGGCGGTTATTTTGACCCCGGCATTTTTTTGTTTCTAAACACAAAGTTTCTATACCTATCATATTATAGCAAATTTTCCGTCTTTCTGCAACTTTTTTGCAACCTAAAACAGGCCCATCTGTTTGGGCTTTCTAAAAATTTTATCGCGTTCCGACCCGTCAAAAATATGAATTTTACCGAACACCCCGTCATAACCGCCTTCAACACGGACACTGCCTTCGCGCACGCGGATGACCGCTGCTGCAATTTCCGGATTCCCCAATTTTTCAATTTCCTCTTGGGGCACATCCAGTAAAATTTCGAATTCCGGCTCTTGATCCGTCAGTTTTTGATAAAGGGCCTGAACTTTTTTACTGCCTGCCCCCACCTCCAAAGTGTCGGCGATAATTTCTTCCAAAGGAATGGCGTTCTTAAACGGCACGGCCCGCGGCGGCATAAAACCCCATTGCCGATCGGCCAAATTGCTGACGCGCGACAGCACTCCGACTAAAAGCTTTTTGCCGCAGACCGGACAGATGCCGCCGTTTTTTTCGGTCTGCTCCGGCGTACAGGAAAACTTGCAATCGCGGTGCCCGTCCAAATGGTACTTGCCTTCTTCGGGATAGAACTCGATCGTAAACAAGAATTCTTTTGGGTCCTTATTGCGGATAATCCGGATAATCTCATCGTACGATAGTTTTTCCGGATCAACCTCGAACACGTTGGCTTCGCGCCCCAGCTTGCGCAGACTGTGAGCGTCGGAATTGGAAATCAGGCTGATACTGTCGAGCATGGAAATTTGCCAGTTCATTTTGGGGTCGCTCGACAAGCCGGTCTCGATGGCAAAAATATATTTGGCCTGGTCTAAAAACGCTTCCTGTATGGAATCGAAGCCGGACAGGCTGCCGAATAACCCAAAGTGCGGCGTCCAGGCGTGGGCCGGAATTACCTCGGCACGCCCATCGGCCTGTTTGACGATTTTGACCAAATCGTCGCAATGAATCCCCATAATCGGCCGGCCGTCGGATTTTAAGTTTGCCCCGCGCTTTTCTAGCCCGGCGATTATCCGGTCTGCCGCGGCAAAATCCGGAGCGAAGATCATATTGTGCACGCGCCTGACCTTGTCGCCCTGCTTGTAAATGTTAGAGACCTCGCCGGTCAGCATAAAATACGCCCGCGCTGATTTACCGCGCAGCCGATACAGGCCCGGTTTTGCCTCTTCCAGCGCGTCCTGCAACTCGCGGTTCCATTTGGGATGCGTAAAATCGCCGGTGCCGACAATGCCGATACCCTTCCTATCCGCCCAGGCGGCGATATTTTTCGGGATCAAATCCTGGCTGCAAGCCCGGGAATAACGGCTATGGATTTGTAAATCGGCGATGATTCTCATAAAATGCGGTTGCCAACTGGCATCACTCTTTTATTATTCCTACCTTTCCTCTATGATAAGCTTATGGACGCAAACGATCAATACCTTCAAGCCGCAGTAAGCGCAGCCAAAGAGGCGGGTAAAATTTTTCGGCGCTATTATGGACATCCGAAATTGGTGCAGACCAAGGGCGGTGATGCCAACAATTTTGTCACGGAAGTCGACGTCAGAATCGAACAACTGCTCCGCGCAATACTACTCAATAAATATCCTGACCATAAAGTCATTGGTGAAGAATTGGGCTGGGACGCGATCGGCCGCAAGGATGCGGTCTGGATTATTGATCCTATTGATGGGACGACTAACTTTATCCATGGCATCGCTTATTGCTGCATATCCATCGCGCTGTGGGATAACCGCGGACCGCTGGTTGGCGTAATATATAATCCGACAACCAGCGAGCTGCTCACAGCCGCCAAAGGACGCGGCGCTCTGCTTAGGCTGGTCAAAAAAATCTGAATCAAAATTTTTCACCAACAAAAAAGCGGACAGAACTTCCACATGCCATGCGCAAAAGCTTGGCCTGTTTTAATTCTGTCCGCCAGCCCCGGTTGTTTCGAGCTTAAGTCGGGCTGTTAGCCGGTCTTCCATGCGCAAATAACTCTTATCCTTCACCCGTGGCTGCCCCGACGCAACAACCGCCCATCCCCGCCCAAACGGACCCCAGTATGACGACCGGTCATTTTGCGCGAACAGTACATCGTACATTGTTCCGCCGGCATAGCAGTTAAAGATAGACCTTACTACATACCCGCTTCCGTTTATAAACACGCGCTCGTGCAGCCGCAATGGATTGGCTACCTGAATCTCGATGCAATCCTCCATTGTGCCTCCTTATTTTTACATTACGCTAAACCTGGGAATCAAGGGCGAGCCTGGGCCCGCCCCGTTACCCCGGGCACCTAGCTTATATTCTGCAGCATTTCCTCCACCAGCCGGCCGAACTCGCTGCTTCCCAGATTGAGCGGACCGGTCGTCAGCACACACACGCCTTTGTCGGCATGGTACGGTCCCCAACCGATCACCTCCTGCTTGTTGATTCCATTGAGTACCAGCGCCGCAAACGGGCTCCTGGTAGCCTCGGATGAAAGCCGGCCGATGATCGGCAAGCTCACCTGTGCGCCGTCAATCTTCCCTTCCGCAAACTGTGCGCCACCCAAATTGCGCACTCTCAAATCCGTAATCACCATTTCCTTCTCCTCCACTGCGCCAGCTCTGGTCCGGCGGCAGGACAGGATAAATATCAAAAAGATACAACACCCTATCCTGCCGCCGGAAATTTGTCTCAAACCTAAAAGCTCATAACCTGGTGCTTGCCAAACTCCACCAACCGCTCATAGGTTTGGACCGTAGAAACATCAAACCACGATCCGTCGAACGAATAGCCGCCGAGCTTCCCTTCTTCGGCCAGGCGCGGCAACGACCCGCTTTCCAGCTTGAGATCGTCTTCGCGAATATAGCGGAACAGGCTTGGCTCGGCCACGTAAATCCCCGCATTGACCAAATGAGAATGCGTCTTGGGATTTTTTGGTTTTTCCTCAAACTCGACAATCCTGCTGCCGACCAGCCGCGCTACGCCCCACATGCTCACCCGCTCCACAGACGTTAGCGCCATAGTGCAGACCAGGCCGGTTTGGCTGCGGTGAAAATCGAGGAGATCGTTATAATCGATATCGGCCAAGACGTCGCCGTACAATAAAAGGAACGTGGACGCAAAATGACTTTGTGCCTGTTTGACCGGCTGAGCCGTACCCTTTTTGCCCGTCTGCTGCTCCAAATATGAAATATTAAGATCCCAACGGGAACCGTTGCGAAAATAATCTTTAATCTTTTGGCCGCCGTGCCCCAGCGAGATGACGATATCCGAAATGCCCGCAGCCTTAAGCTTAAGCAAAGTATGCTCAAGCAGCGGGCGGCCGTTAACCGGCAACAGCGCCTTAGGCGACTCCGGAACCAGAGACGAAAAGCTCACGCCTTTGCCGCCGGCCAAAATTAACGCCTTAATCGGTTTTTTCGCCAAAGCTTCTGCCAACACTTCTTCCAACGCGTGGGAACGGTTGCGAATAAGCCGGCCATCCACCATTTCATCGAGCTGTTTAAGCAGCTCGTTCTTTAAGGTTATTGTAATGCGTTTTCGGGCCATATTTGTATATACGACTTACTTAATAGTATATCCGTTATGACGTATTGTCATATACTGTATGATAGTATCATACAATTTAAGCATAAAATAGCGCCCCGGATTTGGAAAGTCCGGGGCAGATGCGGGGATGGCGGTAACGGAGCGGAATTAAGCGGCCCGACGGTGGCGGAGAGACTCCAGGCGCTGCAGGAAATTCTTCGCGCACGCAGCAAGGTCGGGTTCGGGAGCGTTTGGCTCATCCGGAAGCCATAAAGTTCCGTCGGCGATTGTCCGAAGGATCTTATGCTCCAGCTCCAGGCAAACTGCCAGGACGTGCAGCAAATGGTCGGAAAACGTCCGCGGCCAATATTCCTGGAATAGCCTCATGGCGTACATTTCGTACGTTTCGCCGCCCTCCATGGGGCAACAGCTCAGCCAGGGCTCGACAACCTGGGATTTGGGATTAGCGTGTGCCATCGACGACATTCTAACGATCCTCCTAAGAGCTTTGGAACTCTTTAACTATAATAACGGATGAACAGGATTTTATAAGCAAACATCATACCAAGTATGACAGCCGCTAAGAAGATTATTGCTGCGCCCGTCATTCAAGGCAGCAAGAATTTTTCAGGAGGAGGAATAGCAATGAAACTCTCAGCGGTTATGCTGGCCGGAGGCTATGGTTGCTTTCACGGGCCAAAAATGCAAAAAATCAGCAAGGTACTGGCCCACTTGGACGGTAAGCCGATGTTCAGCCGGATTGTCGACCAACTCATTTCCACCAAGCTTTTCAGCCGCTACTATGTAGTTACGAATCAAGATTACCATGAGCAGATAGCCCTGGCCCTGCGCGGGCATCCTGAAATCCGTTACGTCACGCAGACTCACAGGATCGGTTCGGCCGGAGCCGCCAAACTGGCTCTGGATCTAATGGAACCTGACGAACAGCATGCTTTGATCCAGTACGGCGATATGGGCTTTATTGAACTGGAAACGTATCGCTGCCTGGTGGAACGCCATCTGTATCACGACCGGCCCCGCCTGACTTTAGCGACTATTCCCTACGTGCCGGGCACTCCGGTCGAAAAATATGGCCGCTTTATTTACGGCGAGCATGGCGAATTGCTTGGAACGGTAGACGACCCGCTTTGCGTGCCGAGAGGCAAATTTGTCCAGGCAAATAAAGCCAACCCCTCCCTCTACGTGGCCAATGTCGGCTGGCTAAAACAGCGGATTCCCCGTCTGCGCCCCGTAGACAAAGGCGACGGCTTCCCTAAAGAACGCCTGATGCAGGGTTTAATCAGCGCAGCCCGCCAACGCGGGGACCGCGTAGCTTGCGTTCATTTCAGCGACTATGAACAATTCCACGGCGTCAATACGCTTGAAGAACTTCGGCAAGCCCGCCGGCTTTTTGCCGCTCGTATCCAGCACCGCGAGCCGATCGCGGCATAGCCGCTTAGGCAAACAAAAAACAGGCTTGTTCCTTTGCTGCGTATTAGCCGCGAAAGGGGATGGCCTGTTCTTTTTTCACTATTCCGCTTATTTTATAAGTTTTTCCGCCGTTTCCAACTCTTCCCTGGTATTTATGCCCAGCACCTGTTCGGGCGGAACGCTAAAATTATGAACCCGCTCTCCTTGCGCAATGGCAACACCCACGATGTCAGTCAAGTAATATTCCTGTTGGACATTTTTGTTGCCGATATGTTTTAAGCTCTCCCATAACCACTTGGCGTTAAACATGTAAATCCCCGGATTTACTTCTTTGATTTTTCTCTGTACATCGGTGGCGTCTTTAAATTCGACAATGCCTATAATGTTATGATTAGGATCGCGCAAAATTCGGCCAAAATGTTCCAGTGAAGAGAATTTGCCGCGAAAATTATCCACCTGCGTAGTCAGCATGCTTATCTTGGCGCCGCTGTGCAAATGCATCTTAATTAGCTCACTCAGGCTCCCGGCCTTGATAAACGGCATATCGCCGTAGAGTACGACAATATTTTCCGCCCGGGCTTTCGACCGCGCTGCCTGTACCGCGTGGGCCGTACCAAGCTGCTTGTCCTGATAGGCATAGGAGTAGTGATTACCGAGCACGCCCTGGACTTTTTTCGCCTGAAAACCGACCACCACCACGGGCTTGGCCAGCTGATTAACCTTTTCAATCTCGTGGAGTACGTACAAAATCAGCGGCTTATTTTTCAGCATTACTAATACTTTGGGCACCGGCCCGTCGCCCATGCGCGTCCCCTTACCCGCGGCTAAAATGACAAATTGGTTTTTCATATTTTTAATTAAAGTGTCGCAGATCCAACAGTACCGGATAATGATCTGATATTTTGTCCGTTTGTTGGGTAACAACAACCCCTGCACGAAATACTCTCTTAGCCAAGTCGTTTGTAGTGAATATATAATCTAAACGCAGCCGTGTAAAATGAAAAGGGTCTTTATTTATGCGGGTAGGGACCGAATAGATATCCTTTTTTTTCATATGCAGTTTAACTACGTCAACCATCCCGGACTGCAAAATTTGCCCGATAACATCCCGAAGCAGCCTGTTTCTGCCAAACTTATAAATACGGGCCATATTCATTTTTTTCAATATTGTTACCGGGTAAAAATCTTGGGGGGACAGAGCATTAAAATCTCCCAACAAAACGCAACGAATTTGCTTAGTAAAATAGGGTCTCAATTTTCCTAACTCAGTTAGGCGCTCTTGTTCTCCCTTAGGTGACAGGTGAGTAATAATAAACCGAATGCGCCGCCTTCCGATTGTTTGAGCAACTACGGCGGCACAGTGAAATCCTTGATTTAACACCGCCACCT
>JAJYJE010000005.1 GCA_021789715.1 bacterium
AATGACCGCTTTGGAGGTTCTAGGCGTTTGTAATTTAACCACCGGCCTGTCAACCGGAGTCGGCGAGCCGGAAAAGCTCACCAGCGTTATTGCCGACTTCGATTGGTTTTTTGGCGAGGAGTGCAGCACAATTAGGGGGTTAACTTAAGACAACACGACGGCAGTTTTGCTATATCGATTGATTAAGTAAATCTGACGTTGTGTATAATGCCGTTTTTTTCTTTTTAAGTATTCGTAATTTGGGCAAACAGGCCAAAAATTGGGCAAAGTTGATCTACATACCCACAACTTGCATTTACCGGCAACTACGGTATAATGCGGATGTTGACCCAGTTTGTCTAAAAATCCGGAGATTTTATTATGCCATCGCGCCCTTAGGGGGCAGTGTGCCAACGATGCTATCTTCGGATAGATAAATTGGGTCAACCACACTGCCCCCTTTGTGTTTAAAAATTATCATTAAAGTTTACAACGTATATGACCAAAGCATTGCCCAACATAAAATATTTTGCCTATATCCGCAAGTCCTCGGAAGACGCGGAACGGCAAGCTCTCTCCATCCCGGCTCAGATCGATAAGACCAAGGAGTTATTTGGCGAAGCCGTTATAGTCGATTTTATCGTCGAGAGCCACAGCGCGTTCATTCCGGGTAACCGGCCGGGGTTCAGTCGGATGATTGAACGCATCCAGCGCGGCGAAGCCGGAGGCATTATAGCCTGGCATCCGGACAGATTATCGCGCAACGAAAAGGATGCGGCCGAGATTACCTACCTCGTCCGCACCGGTGTGATAAAAGATTTGCTGTTTGGCTCGTATTTTTTCCATAACAGTCCGGAGGGAATAATGATGCTGCAACTGGCCCTGTCACAGTCACAATATTTTTCCTCCAAACTTGGCAAGGACGTCAAGCGCGGTATGGCAAAGAAAGCGAGCATGGGCTGGTGCACGTATTTGGCCCCGGCCGGTTACCTTAACGCCAAGGATGACGAAAGTGGTCTTAACATTATCATTAAGGACTCGGTGCGTTTCCCGCTTGTACGTAAAATATGGGACCTAATGTTGACCGGCAATTATAGTCCGGCAAAAATTTTGGATATGGCCAACAACGAGTGGGGCTACAGAACCAAAAAACGCCGCAAGGAAGGCGGACAGCCTTTATCTTATAGCGGCATCTATAAGATTCTCAACAACACGTTTTATTATGGCTGGTTTGAGTATCCCAAAGGCAGCGGTAACTGGCAAAAGGGCAGCCATGAGCCGATGATTACAATAAAGGAGTTTGATCGTGTGCAGGAACTGATGGGTCGGGGCGGCAGACCGCGGCAATTTTCGGATCATGAGTTTGCGTTTACCGGCTGTCTTAATTGCGGCGAATGTAAATGTTTGGTAACGGCGGAAACCAAAGTCAAAAAGCTAAAAACTACCAAGGAAACCAAATATTACACTTATTACCACTGCACCAGGCGCAAGCAGGATTATGATTGCCAGCAGCGTAAGCATATGCCGGAAGTCCAATTAGAGGAAAAAATTGAACTGGAAGTTGAAAAATACGCAATCCTGCCCCAGTTTTACCAGTGGGCGATGGAAACTATTAACGAAAACAAGGGCAAGAATACGGAACAGGACGCCAAAATTGGTGAGATGCGCTCGGAAACTGCCGCCGATTTGGAAAAGCAGTTGCAGAATTTGACCCAGTTGCGACTGCGCGAATTGATCAGCGACGATGAGTTCAGCAAGGAGCGCGGTAAACTTACCGGGCAAATCGCCAAGCTGAAAGAGCAAAGCCGGAGCGAGGAAACTAACGCTCGGCAGAAAGATTTGGCGGTGCAACGGGTGTTTAGTTACGCTGCTTACGCGCATATTGCCCTCTTAAAAGGCGATCCGCAGACCAAGCGCGAGATACTGGTGGCCTTAGGTTCGAACCGGACGGTAAAGGACGAAAAGTTGTTTATTCAAGCGCATCCTTGGTTTGTGCCGCTGAAAAAAGATTATCCAAGGATTGAGCGCGAATATCGTGCGTTAGAACCGCAGAAAATTCTCACCAACATTGAACAAAACCACCCTTTAGAGGTGGTTCGTTCACGATGGCTCGGGAGGTGGGATTCGAACCCACGACCCATCGGTTACACTTGTCCCTAAATTTCTTTAAGGGGTGGACTATATCATCATCCCCGATGGAGGGATGCGAGGCGCTTCCACAAAACAATAATTTTATTTATAGCTTGTGTACTCCCATAAAGGGATAGTCTCTGAACCTTCCCCGACGAATCAGGGCTTGGCTGCTGATTACCATTTTTACAGGTTTCCAGCAATTCACCTCGTTTTTCCGTTCCCAATTACTTGGGAAGGCTGCAACAGACCGGCTGAATTTCCTTATGGCAGTTGGAACAAATTAGGATGCATTTGTCTAACTCTTTTTGGGTACGTTCCCAAGAACGGGTTAAACCATTCGCTCCGAGCCCAAAATCTTTTCCTTTTGGGTCAAGATGATGGAACTCCAAGGCTCCAGCGCAACGATCATAGCCACAAAATCTGCATTTTCCGCCCTTATAGGCGATTGCCATGGCTTTGATTTTTTTGCGCCTCTTATCCACTGCCTTTTTAAGGTACTCTGCACGGTCGGAATATTTCCTTATATCTGGCATAATTTTTACGTTAGCCATTAAAGGACGTGTTCACAGCCGATTGCTCTACCGCTGAGCTACTCCCGAATATATTTTATTGTCTTAGATATTTTAGCAAAGAGCCTGACTTTTATCAATAGCCGCCGCCACTATAATTTGGCGGCCAGTTTGGCGAGCAGGATCCTGGTTAGCGGGCCGACGCGGCCGAATCCGGTTGAGGATTCCGCCCCCGAGCATACGATCTTGTTATCACACTGCAGTTTGCGTACCGCTTGCCGAGTCAACGGTCCGAACTTTTCGGTTTCGTTGCCTGGAGAGCCAGGGCCGGATTTTGCGATTGTATAGCCGAGAGAGTTTAGCAGCCGCTGCAGCGTTTGAACCTGGGGGCTTACCATATTCAGCTGCAGATTCGCGGTAATCGCCGCCGCGGCAGCTGCCGCGGCGTGCGGTTGGGATAACGCGGCCGGCGTCGACGAGGACGCCGCCTGCGCCAAAGCCGGAGCGGCCGGCGTTTGGGGCGCACAGGAAATCCACGGCTCGGTGCCGCTGTGGTTATAGAGGTAACGGGCAAAGCCAATGTTGCCGTCTGTCGTATAAATGTCGTAACCCAGATTTTTGGCTTCCTCGGCGTGTCCGCTCACGCTGATCTGGAAAATGCCGATATAGTTTTGGTCGGCACCGCCGCGGAGCGCCTGGCCGTCCGGACCGTATTCCCGGAAACCGGATTCACAGGCCGCGACGGCGACCATATCCGGCGCGTCGGAAAATGCCGCCTCGACTTTCGTCCGCACGCCGGAATTGCCGATGTCCGGCATCCGCAATTGGGCAGAGGCGGGGACCGCGCCTTCGGCGGCGGCAAAAAAGATAAAAATTAAAAACGCGCACAATTGATTTTTTATTTTCATATTGTAAGTTTAGCAGATCTGCCGGGGCGGCCAACGCACATATCCCCAGCCATAAGCAATTTTTAGAAAGTCCTCATAGCTTTTAATAAAATTGCGCGGGATGACGCATTCGCGTAAAAGCGGCCAGGACCTTGCCGCGGCTTTTGCTTTGGCGTAAACTAAAGTAAAAGGTTTTTCCCGAAACAAAAAGAGTCCTGGGTAATAAAAAGCGAGGACCCAAGATCAATAAAAGAAAATTTGATATGAGGATACGCAAGGCATTGGCAGTTGCTGTTTTGACCGCGGTTTTAACTGCTCCCGCTGTAACGTTTGCCGCGGTGTTTCCCCGCCAGGCGACGCTGTCGGGCACCGTGACGGTCAAAACAGCCAGCGGAATAATTTTTAAAACCGCGACCGCGGCCAGTTACGTTGCCGAAATCAGCCAGGCCGGCTTGCAGCGCAAAAACGGTTCAGTGATGCGGCCGGGCGAAATCTTGATCGGGGACAAAGTCCAGGTTAGCGGCAAGTTGTGGAACGATAACAGCATAAACGCAGTCGCGGTCCGTAACCTTTCGCTCTACACCCACACCGGCACGCTGAGCGGCAAAATTACCGGGCTGAACCCGGCCGCCATGACGCTTACCGTCCAGACCGCGTCCGGCAGCCGTACCGTAAACATCGACCAGTTTACCGTATTTAAAAATAATACCGCCGTAGTTACTTACGGCGGTATGGCGTTAGGCATGACGGCAACCGTTAAAGGAGTATGGGACCGGGATCCGTCGGTGGTCCTGGCCAAGGAGGTTAAAGGCGTCCTGAAATTGGTAAACATCACCATAACCGGCACGCTGCTCATGAAAGGCGATAATTCCTTAAGCGTGGGCGCCGACGGGGTATTGTACGGCGTTGATATAACTCGCGCCCGGCTGCTCAGTAAAAGCGGCAAAAGCATTACCGCCGGCCAAATCAACCCGGGCGATACTTTGCGCGCGGAGGGCAAACATATTGCCGAAGGCGTCGCCATAACCGCGAGTCTGGTTAGGGATGTTTCCGTGTTAAAATAGCGGGGCGCAGCGTCCCCTGATATTTTTGGCGCAAATAAACCGGCGGGTCATCATCAGCTTTTTTCTGATGACAACCGCGCCGGTTTTAACTCGGCCGAATTCAAGGCTAGAAACGGACCACGGAGCGCATATCCGGCTCCCGGGCCCAGGCATTAAAGCAGGGAAGAAGGTGGTTATCCGGATCATCGGTGTCCCAGGCCCAGACGCCGACTCGGTTGCCTTTCGCCTCGGCTAGCAACAAGCGGTAAGACTGAAATTGATAGGTGCGGACCTTAACCTTAGGCAGGCATCCGCGCAGGATCTGTACCGCCACCAGAGCCTCGGGGGGATCTCCTGTTTTACTATTGTAGCCGAATTCATGGGAGGTCCAGTTGTGGCCAGGCGAGCCGCCGGCCGTCTTAGCCATAAAGCTGTCGATTTGCCGCCCGGTCAGCAGCGGCCAGTCGCCGCCGAGCAGATGGTCGACGTAGCGGTATAACGGCTGCAGCATCTCATCTTCTTCAATCTTTTTCGTCCGAACTTCCATTGCATCCTCCAGGGGATTGGGAAATTATTGTAGCAGGAAACGGAAAGATTGCAAACTCGCGCGGAAATGGTTGTTTTTGCCTTGCCGATACAGGGAGAATGGGATTTGCCGTCGCCAGTTGCGTTCCCTGCATTAAAGAGGGCATCGGAGACTTTGTTGATTTTGTCGCCGGCGCCGCCGCTGCGGCGGTCTTTGTGCCAGGCCGCGGCCAAATCAGGACTTTGCCCGGAACAGTTGTTCGATTTAAGTTTTGTGCGCCTAAAAGGCATTTTTCGCGCCATGCCCCGCACTGCAAGATGGGGTCTGAACCCTCTCCCGCGCCGTAAGCGTATAAAAAATGACGTTAAGGAATGCGGCTTGCGTTGCGCTTGGGAGTTTAATATAATGGCAGCGTATGAAAAAATTTTTACCTTTTTTCCTCATTGCTTTATTGCTTGCCGCCAGCGATGCCGGCGCGGCGTGGTGGTACCGCAAACAGGCCGAGTCGGAACAGCGGAATACCGCCGCATTGCAGCAGGACTACAACAATAAAATCCTCGCTTTGCAAAAGCAGATCTCCGGATTGCGTTCGGGGCTTGACACGGTAAGCAAGCTAAGTTCCAGCGCGGCGCTATCGGCCCAGGAGGTCAACAACCGCCAGGTTGCGGAGCAGAAATCCCAAAGCCAGCTGGTTACGGAGGCCGTGGCAAAAATCGTGCCGTCCGTGGTCTCGATTATAATCTCCCAGGATGTTCCCCAGTACAAAGTAGAATACCAAAATCCGTTCGGTAACGATCCGTTTTTTCAGAACATCGGCGTGCAAATTCCGGTGTATGTGCCGACCGGCAAAACCCAGTCGCAGGAAGTCGGGGCGGGTACGGGTTTTTTAATTACTTCCGACGGGTATATTTTAACCAACCGCCATGTGGTCTCGGATGCTTCGGCCAGCTATACCGTGCTGCTGTCCAACGGCAAGCAGCAGACTGCCCGGGTGGTATATAGGGATCCTACCAATGACGTGGCGATTGTTAAGATTCCGGGCAGCGGCTATACCGCGGTTAACTTGGGGGATTCGGGATCGCTGCAGCTTGGCCAGACGGTTATTGCCGTCGGCAACGCGTTGGGCCAGTATAATAACTCGGTTTCGGTCGGTGTCGTGTCCGGACTGGACCGTACCATTCAGGCTTCCGATGAGAACGGCAACACCGAGACTCTAAACGGCGTGATTCAGACTGACGCCGCCATTAATCCCGGCAACAGCGGCGGTCCGCTGGCGGATTTAAGCGGCAATGTTATGGGAATCAATGTCGCTACGGTACAGGGCTCCAATAATATCGGGTTTTCCATCCCCGTTAATACGGTTAAAAATATCATTAAAACGGTAATTGGCAGGTAATTATTGGGAATTGCCAGGAGTCTATTGCCAATATCGCATAAAAAGGAAAATTTATGGCAAACGAGAACAGCACGACTGTCACGCCGCAAGGCGGGCTAAAGTTTGTCCGCGTGTTTGATGCGCCTAAGGCGCTGGTGTGGAAGGCGTGGAGCGATCCGGAATTGATGAAACAGTGGTGGGGGCCAAGAGGGTGGTCGTCTCCGGCAATAGAACAGGATTTCCGCGTTGGTGGAAAATATTTATTGGCCATGCGGGGGCGGATGGGCCCGGGCCAGCCGGAGGTAACCACCTGGAGCGGCGGCACGTACCGGGAAATCATCCCCATGGAGAAAATTGCCGTACTTGATCATTTTGCCGACGAACACGGCAATAAAATTCACGCCAGCCAGTACGGCTTGCCGGCCAGTTTCCCCATGGAATCGGTTATTGAGATAGAATTTGCCGACGCTCCGGGCGGCAAGACTAAGTTGACTTTGCATTACCCGTCGATTAAAGGCATTGAAGGCGGAATGCTTACAAATATGCAGATGGGCTGGAATCAGAGTTTGGATAAGCTGGCGGAAAAATTAACTGATAGCAATAATTAATAATTGCGACACCGCCCCGGATTTTTTGCCTCGATGGTTGTAACCGATGCCAAAAATATCGGAAGCCCGGGGCCAGAGGTTAACATCGCAAGCCTCATGATCCGGATCCCGGCCTTCGCCTAAGTCTGCTATTGACGAGCTTGGCCGTGATGGCTGCAAACGGAGCTCAGCTTATGACCAAGACATCATTTACGGTCCAAAGGGACAAATTACAAGTGGTTATGGAGCGTATCTTTAACGCGCCGCGGGAACTTATCTGGAAAATTATTAGCGATCCCAAAATGATTCCGCAGTGGTGGGGGCCGGCCCGGTTTGAGACGGTTGTCGACAAGATGGATTTTCGGGCAGGAGGGGAATGGCGGTTTATTCATAAGGCCGGGGGCGAACAGTATTCCTTCCACGGAGTTTACGGGGAAATTATTCCCGACGAAAAAATATCTGATACATTTAACTATGAGCCAATCGGTCCCGGACACGAAATGGTCGAAATTTTGGCTCTGGCAGATTTAGGCAACGGAACGACACGAGCCGTTCAAGTTTCCGTCTTTCATAATATCGAGGATCTCGAAGCCATGGTTTACTCCGGCATGGAAGGCGGAGCTACTGAAACCTGGGAGCGTCTGGCCAAGCTGGTGGAAAAACCTCAGCAAACAATTTTTTGAATATTAAATTTAAATTTATGATTATCGTGCATGACACATTTGTGTGCAAACCGGGTAATGCTTCCAAGGCCGCCAAAATGTTTAAGGAAGTTATGGGCAAGAGCCCGAATCTGGTGCATATTCTTACCGATTTGACCGGCCAATATCACCGCGTTATTATGGTCAGCAAATACGACAGCCTGGCCGCCTGGGAAAAAGCCCAGGAAGAGTATATAAATCCCAGTCCGGATATGAAAGCCAATATGGAACAGATGAAGGATTTTCAGCAAATGTATGCCAGCGGCAGCCGGGAAATTTTTAAAGTTTGGTAGCCGGCGGTACGGTTTCAAGGGGCGTCCCCGTTTAAGCGGGTCTGCCGGTTGCCGTTTCCCGCCGCTGGCGCGCCGTGTGGTATACTTTGGTTATGGCAAAGCCGCCGGAAACCAAAACCAAATCGCTTATTAAGAATCCCTATTTTTTGCTGGCAGCGGTTTTGTTAGTATTTGCCCTGGGCTTCGACGGCTGGATGTATGCCGCAAATCGCCAGCCAATGGCCGCTGACCGGCCGGATATTCCCAAGGTGAAATCGGCGGAACTGGCTGCATCGTCAACGCCGGTGCTGGATATTGCCGCGTACAATAAGAAAATTCTGGAAATCGCCAATGAGCCGGCGCTCGCGACATCGTCGGCATCGTCGACTGCTTCCCTGTCTGCTGCCGGAAAGTCCCTGACGGCAGCGGTGCCGTTGTGGCCGGTAAAGACGGTTTACCCCAACGCCGGCGCGCTGCTGCCGTTTAACCGCATTGTCGCTTATTACGGCAATTTATATTCCAAGAATATGGGCGTGCTGGGGGAGTACCCGGAAGACGAAATGCTGGCCCGTCTTTCTTCGGAAGTTTCAAAATGGCAGGCGGCAGATCCCGCTACGCCGGTGATTCCCGCCCTGCATTATATTGCGGTGGTTGCCCAGGCCGGCCCGGGCAAAACCGGCAAGTATATTTCGCGGATGCCGGATAGCGAAATAGATAAAGTGCTCGCCATGGCCGGCAAGATCCACGGCCTTGTGTTTTTGGATGTCCAGGTCGGGCAGAGCAGCGTTGAGGCCGAAGTGCCGCTGCTGGAGAAATATCTTAAATTGCCCAACGTTCATTTAGGGATAGATCCGGAATTTGCCATGGATAACGGCCGGCGGCCGGGCACGGTCATTGGCACGCTGGACGCCAGCGATATTAATTTCGCGGCCAACTATTTGGCGCAGATCGCCAAAGCCAATAATCTGCCGCCAAAAATTTTGGTGGTCCATCGTTTTACCCAGGGGATGGTTACGAATTATCAAAAAATCACGCCGTTGCCCGAAGTGCAAATTGTTATGGATATGGACGGGTTTGGCAGTCCGGCCAAGAAAATCAGCACGTACAAAAGTTTTATTTATAGAGAACCGGTGCAATTCACGGGTTTTAAGCTGTTCTATAAAAACGATACCGCCCGCGGCGGCATGATGACTCCGGATCAGATTTTAAAACTTACGCCGATTCCCGTTTATATTCAGTATCAGTGAGCAAGTAACCAAGAAAAAAGACGATATGGCTAAACTTTTTCTTTTTATGATGGTGAGCGTAGACGGCTTTTTTGAGGGGCCGGAGCACGATTTAAGCTGGCATAACGTGGACGCGGAGTTTAACGAGTTTGCCATTGAACAAACCAAAGCTGTCGGCGCATTGCTGTTCGGCCGCAGGACTTATGAACTGATGAAATCCTACTGGCCGTCTGAGCAGGCGCGCCAAGGCGATCCCGCGGTGGCCGAGCTGATGAACACGGCGCCGAAGATCGTTTTTTCCACGTCGCTGGCCGGAGGCCAAGAAACCGAATACTGGCGGAATGTCACGCTAATGAAAGAACTAAAGAAATCGGAAATTGAGAAATTAAAGGAAGCATCGCAAAAAGATTTGGGCATTTTTGGCAGCAATAATCTTTGCGTGCAGTTGATGGCGCTCGGCTTGGTCGACGAATTTCGGATTATGGTAAATCCGGTGGCTATCGGCAAAGGCACGCCGCTGTTTTACGGTTTGCCGGGACGGTTTAAGTTTGGCCTTTCCGAGAGCAGGCAATTCGCTTCCGGCAACCTGCTGTTGCGGTACCGGCCGGCGTAGCCTAATGCCGCGGCGTTTTGCGTCCAGGCGGGTTTTGGGCCGCCTTTTTTGTTTTTTTGACCTCCTGCCGTGTTATACTATAGTTATGCGGGAGAAGTTATTTTATCTAAATTCCAAAGGCGAGAAACTGTGCGCGGTGCTGTCTGATCCGAGCGGGGATTTTGGCCGTCCCATTATTGTCTTGTGCCACGGCTTTAACTCCAGCAAGGAGGCGCGCTCGATTGTCACTTTGGAAAAAACTTTGAACGCAAAAAATATTTCCACATTCCGCATTGATTTTTTCGGCCAAGGGGAAAGCGACGGCAATTTTGAGGATATTACCGCCAGCGAAGCGGTGGACGACGTGGTCCGGGCGGTTAATTTTCTCAAATCAAAAGGATATAAGCGCGTCGGCCTGGTGGGCAGCAGCTTTGGCGGTTTGGCCTGTTTGATCGCGGCAGCCAAGTCGCACGAGATTTATGTGCTGGCTTTGCGCTCGCCTGTTGCCGATTACGAGGAAGTGGAATTTTTGCAGCGCGGGGAAGACGGCATGCTCAAATGGAAGCACGAAAAAATCGCGTCCAAGGAAAACCGCCCGGTCAAGTATGCTTTTATTGAGGATGCCAAGCGCAATAACGGGCTTGCTTTTGCGCCCAAGATATTCGTGCCGACTTTAATCGTCCACGGCGATGCCGACCGGATTGTGCCGATCGGGCAAAGCAAAAAACTGGCTTCGCTTATTCCCGGCTGCCGGCTGGAAATAATTCCCGGGGCCGATCACCGCTATACCGATCCCGAACATTTTAATAAGATGATCGGTTTGATTACCGAGTTTATTGCCGGGACGTCTTTGAATTAGTGGTTAGTATTTAGTAGTTGGTATTTGGTAGGTATGGTACCAGTGCCTCCGCTACTAACTACTAACTGCCAATTTAAGTCCCCAAATTCCCTTTCGTCCCATAAAAGGAAGGGAGTTTTTTGTTTATGGCCGCAAGCGCGAAATTTCACGATGATATGCCCAAACACATTGACCCGCCGGATTGGATTAAGTTCAATTACGGGTTTATTTTCGCCATGGTTTTGGTTTTGCTGATTATGCTCATTTTATATTTTGTTGTCCAGCACTACGCGCAAAATGCTTACATTAATGCCAATCCTTCATCGCCGCCAGCCGCAAACCGCCCGGCCGGAGAGCAGCAGGTACAGAGCTTTTAGTTTCAATTTGGAGAGGAAAACCCGAATTAGGTTTTTCCTCTCCAACGCTCGCCGTAGGCTCGCTGCCTCACCTTTCCAAAGTATCCTTGGTCACGAAATAAATTCGATGACCAAGGATATATTTATACATAAAAAATCCGCCTTTTTTTGGCGGTTACTTTGTATAAAAAAGGACGGCAGGAAATCCCCGAAGGGATTTCCTGCCGGCGGCGCGATCGCAGATCAGGTCGCGGTCGTGCCGTTGTTGTTTGCCGGTTCGCGAGGTTTGATGACGTTCGCTACCTCGGGAGCAGGCGCCTGATGACCGGTGTTGATGGCCACGGCGTTGTTGGGCGGCGAGGTATTCGCCGCGGTGTTCAGGTCGGTGTTCGCGCCGGCTGCTGTGTTGGCGAAAGCGCCGGTTGCGTTGATCTGCATGTTGCGGTTGCCGATGAGCATACTCTCCGATGTCGTTGCGTTCGTTTTACTCGCGGTAGCGGCTGTGTTGGTCGAAACGTTGTTGTACAGCCAGTTGCGCGGCGCCATCTCCGGGACGCGGTTGAAGTTGTTTTCGGCATACGGCGCAGAATTCGCAAAATTGACGCAGTTCATCACGATCACACCATCGTCGGCGTTGCTGTATCCGGCGGCACAGGTGAGCGTGCCTAGCGAAGCGGTGGACGACGTGGTGAAGTTGTAGTTGCCGGTGGCCGCGACCCATGTATTGGCCGGCGGGCCGGTGTTGATCTTCATCGGATTGTTCGCATTGACGGTGTAAGCGAGCCCCGTCAGGGCTCCGAGTACCGCAAACGCGATTATCCATCTTCGAAAACTTACCATTTCCTACTCCTTTTTGGGGTTGGAAAAACTGGCGTCCAATCTGCCAACCTTGGCAGGGTGGCTACAGGCTAAAATCCCTCCTGTAACTTGTCGTAAATTTACGCTTTTATGAGAAGTTTGTCAAATTTTGCCTTGTGTATAAGTAAAATGGAATTTGGTAAACAATGATATAATTTGAACATGAAAAGAATTTTTGTAGCGATCAAAATAAATGAAGAGCTTCAGGGGCAAATTCAGGGGTGGATCCAAAATTTTCAAGTTTCAATTTCTAATTTTCAAGGCAGGTGGACCGCGCCGAAAAATTTGCATGTTACGTTAGTCCCTCCATGGAAAATAGATGATATAGCTGGTGTTTTTGAAAAACTCAAACCTCTTAGGCGTCATTCTAAGGAGCGAATGCATCTGAGCGACGAAGAATCCCTTATCGGTAGCAGTACAGTTAAGGGATCCTTCGCCCCCGATGGTAACCATGGACGGGCTCAGGATGACGCCAAAATAAAACCCTTTGAAATTAAATTTAACCGCGTAAGTTGGGGGCCGGACCCCAAGCAACCGCGCCTCATTTGGGCCGCCGGTTCGGCAGTGCCGGAGCTGCGGGATTTAAGATTAAAGATTTATGAGGCATTGGGAAAGCCGGCAGAGGCCAGGCCGTTCCGGCCGCATATTACATTGGCCAGGCTCAAACGGGAAGACGCTCATCGGCTGCCCTATAAACACCTGAATATGCCAGTCGACTGGCCACAGCGAGTGGGTTCCTTTGTGCTGATGCAGTCGCATTTATCCCCCCACGGTTCGGATTACGAAGTTTTGGCGGAATTTCCCATCGGCCTTCCATAAAACGCATCTGTCTTCTTGACAGGAGCCAAAGGATCCGATTAAAATAATAGAGCAAACCTCCCGCGAGGGAGGTTTTGCAAATTTCACAAGGGGGGAAGATTATGAGGAAAAAACTCAGAGAAGTTTTACCGCCCATCAGCAAGAAGCGGCTACTCGGCGTCGCTGCCGTCCTGTGCGCGATGACGTTCGGGGCCCACCGGATTTATACCGGGGGCGTTTCCTGGCGCAGCGCTCTGGAATGGGCGATAATAGTTTGGGGAGTGTGGTCCGTGATCACGCTCATTACGCTCGCCACGAAGTGCGTGGAATGGCCGGAACTCCTGGACCGGCCTTTGACCAGGGAGGAGTTTGAGCGGCTCCGTCCCGATCTGGGTAACGAGGAGTTTTACCGTTATCGAAGTTCCGTCGCAGGGAGCCGGCATTAGAAGTGCCGGCGGTGTTAGGGCTGTTGAATTGCTAGCATGCCGGTTACTCCGCCGGCATGCACTTTTTTTATTGCTGCACGCAAGGTATAATACATAATATGAAGCGCAAACCCATCAAACTCGCGGTTTTTGATATTGACGGCACGGTTTTTAGATCGAGTCTGCTAATTGAGCTCATCAACGGCCTGGTGGAGTACAATGTCTTTCCCGGCATTGCCAAGAAGGAACTGGAAAAAGAGTATATGGCCTGGCTGGATCGCAAAGGCAGCTATGAGGATTATTTGGCCAAAGTCATTCGGATTCACCTTAAGTACATTAAGGGCTGCCGCAAAGCGTCCGTGGAAGAGGTGGCCAAAGAAATCGTGCGCCGGATGAAGAATCGCGTTTACCGCTACACCCGCGATTTGCTAAAATCGCTGAAGGATGAGGGGTTTCGCCTCGTCACTATTTCGGGATCTCCGGCGTACATAGTGTCCAAATTTTCCAGGACGCTCGGGTTTGACGCGTATTTTGGCAGCGAATATAAAATAACGAACGGGACTTTTGAAGACAAGGTGGTCAATCCGGAAGTGTTTGCCGAAAAAGACAAGGTACTATTAAGATATGCGGCGCAGCGGCAGCTGGCCGTTGATTGGAGGCGCTCCATTGCGGTTGGGGATACCGAAAGCGACATTGCTATGTTAAAATTAGTGGGACACCCTCTGGCCTTTAATCCCAACATGCATTTGGCAGCGTACGCCAAGAAGCATAATTGGGAAATTGTGGTGGAGAGAAAAGATGTTATTTACGACTTGGGAAAGTTTAAGTTTAAAAAATAAGTTATCGAATCTGCGAATAATGACGAATTATTCACGAATCCGTCATTAACTCGAAATTATTTGTTGATTCGCTTTATTCGTAGACTCGATATATTTTATGACTATAAGCGTCACTATCCCTGCCTATAACGAGGAAAAATATATCGGCGACTGCCTGCGCAGCATTAAAGAGCGCACGCCGGAGAATCTGTTGGAAATTATTGTAGTTAATAATGCCAGCACCGATAGGACCGCGGAAGTTGCCGCGGCTATCCCGGGGGTGCGCGTGGTGGAGGAGAAACAAAAAGGCCTTACCAAGGCCAGGCAGCGCGGCTACCTGGAGTCCAAGGGCGACTTAATAGCGTGTATTGACGCCGACACGCGCGTGCCGCAAGGGTGGTTCGAAATTTTAAACCGGGAATTTGCCCGCGATCCGAACCTGGTCTGCCTGAGCGGGCCGTTCCGCTATTATGATTTGCCCGAGCGCCAAGGCCGCGTGGTCAGGCTGTGGAACTGGTGCGCCGAGCATGTTTCCAGCATGAGCGGGAAAGTGGTGCAGGGCGGTAATTTTATCGTTAAGCGGTCGGCACTGGAAAAAATTGGCGGTTTTGATACCAAGATTGAATTTTATGGGGAAGACACGAATATCGCATATCGG
>JAJYJE010000115.1 GCA_021789715.1 bacterium
CGACCAGGTAGCCGCGCTCGGCAGCAATACGTTGTTCATTGAAACCCGCGTGCCGCCGACGACCAAAAATCTCGCCGCCAGCCAGAACGCCGGCCCAAACACTTCGGCCTTCAGCGGCGTATTGATTACCAGTTTCAAGCAGCGCGATTTGGATGATATAAAAAAACTTAATAATGTCGCGGATGATTATGGCATGGTCATGGGCCAGGCCGCGGTCAGCTACCGCGACGCGGTCAAAAGCGCCATTTATTACGGCGCGTCGGCCGAGCGGTTCAATATTGACCAGCATACTTTGAAAGAGGGGAGGTTTTATACCCAAAGCGAAGATGCCGGAGCGGCGCAGGTGGCGATTTTGGGCAGCAGTTTGGCTACGGATTTGTTTGGCGATAGCGACCCGCTGGGCCAGCTGGTCCGCGTCGGCAACCTGAATTTTATTGTAATAGGAGTTTATAACCCGCAGGGATTTGCCGGAGGCGGCACTGCCGACGACAGTCTGTACATGCCTTTGGGTACGGCGCAAAAAAAGATGCTGGGTATCGATTATTTGGCCGTGGGCATTGTCCAGGTTAAAGACGTGAATTTATCCGACGCTACTGCCGAAGATATAAAAACTTTGTTGCGCCGCAACCATAATATCACCGACCCGTCCAAAGATGATTTTATTGTTCAAACCCAGGCTCAGGCCCTCGGTACCTTTAATACTATCTTTAACGGAATTACGATCTTGCTAATAGCGATTGCGGCGATTTCTCTTATTGTCGGCGGCGTCGGGATAATGAATATCATGTATGTGGTAGTAACTGAGCGCACCGCAGAGATCGGCCTTAAGAAAGCTTTGGGCGCCAAGAACGGCGACGTGCTTCTGGAATTTTTAATCGAGTCGGTATTGGTAACGGTCATTGGCGGCGTATTTGGGATTCTATTCGGGGCGCTGCTCGGCTGGATCGTCTCGCTGGTGGCCACTGCGGCGGGACTGACTTGGGCCTTTACCGTGCCGCTGTCCGCCATATTGCTCGGCGTCGGAGTTTCGGGAGGGATTGGAATTTTGTTTGGCGTGTTACCGGCGCGGCAGGCAGCGAAAATGAACCCGATTACGGCGCTGCAGTACGAGTAGAACCTGCTAACGCAAAATTTCCGGCTTGGCATTCGGGCGGGTTTTTTATGTTATAATGAGCTTGAAATAGCTAAGGCTAAGAAATCAAAATGACTAAAATTATCATTTGCGGCGCGGGGTTTGCGGGCTTGAACACGGCATTAAAATTGGGAAAAAAGTTTCGGCGCGACAAAACCGTGGAAATCACGTTGATTGACCAGCGGGATTATCATCTGTTCACCCCAAGTCTTTATGAAGTGGCTGCGGCCGACGAGGAATTTACCAGTGTTAGCAAGCTTGAACAAAGCATTGTTTTGCCGCTGCGGCGGTTGCTGGCCGGCACGGGGATAAATTTTATCCAGGGGCAAATTAGCGGCATTGTCCGGCAACGGCGCGTTATTACAATCGGCCATCGCGAGTTGGGCTATGACTATTTGATACTGGCGCTCGGGTCCAAAACCGAATATTTTGGCGTTGAGGGCGCGCGGCAGTTTTCCATGCCGTTAAAAACCCTGACTGACGCTTTTCGCATCCGCAATGCGCTGGGGTTTACGGTAGAGTCGCACCGGCATGACGGCATAAAGCCGTATATCCGTTTTGTCGTGGCCGGCGGCGGTTTTTCAGGAGTGGAATTGGCGGGGGAGATGGCCGGGCTGGCAGACATTTTGGCTTGGAAAAATAATTATCCGCGGGAGAAGATTGAAATTCTTATTGTTGAGGCCGCCAACAGCCTCGTGCCGGGTTTCAGCGAGCGCGCGAGCAGGGATATATATGTTCGATTGGCGGAACTTGGCGTTAGGATTAAGCTGGTGAGCCCGATTTTTAAAGTTGACCAGCATTTTGTAACTTTACTTTCCGGAGAAAAAATTTTGTATGACGCGCTTATTTGGACGACTGGCGTTCGGGCGCAGGACTGCGGCCTTCAGCAGGTGTGCGCGAGCAATAAACGCGGCCAGTTGGAGACCGATGAATACCTGCGGGTAAAAGGGGAAACTCATATTTTTGCCGTTGGCGATTCGGCTTCTATCCGTGATCTCAGCGGCGCCGCCGTTCCAGCCACGGCCCAAGCCGCCGAAGCCGAAGCCGGGTATTTGGCGCAAAGCTTTCCTTTCTGGCTGCAAAATAAAAAACCGGCCCAGGGTTTTCTTCTGGGCAAACATCCGTTTATTGTTTCCGTAGGCGGCAAGTGGGCGATCTATAAGTCGGATAAGTTTTACTTTACCGGGCGCGCGGCTTATTGGCTGCGCCTGGCTGCTAATTGGCTGTATTTTGCTCCGCTGCTCGGCCGGCTGAAAGCGGCACGCTATGTCTGGTCCGAAGCGGAACTGTATAGCCGGAATGACTGATTATTGATAAATCTTTCGTCCGTAGGTTATGAAACGGGCATGGATTCGGTAAGATTTTATGTATGAATAACAAATTTATAATTTTTGACTTTGACAATACCTTGGCCGATGCGTTGGCGTTGTGGATTGAGGCTTATAACGAAACAGCGCCGCGGTATGGCTATAAGCTGGTCCGGCCGGAGAACTACGACGAATTGCGCACTAAAAGCGCCTGGCAAATAAAGAACGCTTTGGGCGTAAAATTGTGGTCGATGCCGCTGGCCAGGCGGGCGATTAGAAAACTGTTCGCGGCGAGAATAAATCAATTGCAATTCGCGCCGGGCATGCGCGAGGTGCTGGAGCGGTTGCGCGGCCGCGGTTACCGGTTGGCAATTTTTACCTCCAATCGGTATAAGAACGTTGACGCGTTTCTCTCGCGCAACGGTTGCCGCGATTGGTTTGAATTTATTGAGCCCGAAGCCTCTCTGTTTTTTAAAGTTTGG
>JAJYJE010000006.1 GCA_021789715.1 bacterium
GGTCCGCTCACCGCAGCCACGCCGCGGCCAGTCATCATCACTCCTCTAATAACACTATGGATAAGGTTAAAATCAAACGAGTCAAACGAAATAAAAAAAAGATCACGCCAAAAGAAAAAGTTTTGGCCGGTTTGGGCGTGGGCGGGGCGCTGATGGGCGGCATAGGCGCGGTTAACGCCAAGCCGCAGCAAACCCAGTTCGTTCGGGCGCAAAATAATGAAAATGCCGGTACCGGCTCCAAAATCAAGAATACCTTGCAAAATATTTTCGGCATTCCCCGGGCCAAGGCGGCGGATTACGTTTATGACTCCAGCGGCAATTTGATCGGCGAGGCTGGCAGCCCCGCGGCCAATGAATATCTCCAGGAGACGGGCCAGGCGGCCGGCGCCGATTCTAACAACAGTAGTACGGCCAGTACCAGCACTAGTAGCAATACGACTGCTGACCCAAATAATGTTACCGACCAATACAATAACGTCACGCCGCCGGCCGTTCCTTCCGCGCCGGCTCCGGTGGCCGTTGATGCCGGCCAGCACACGGTGGGTACCCAAGGGCTGATGCCTGACGGGAGTTACGGCACCTACATGACCGACAGCGGCGGCAATATGTATTTGGTGTCCAACGCCGCTTTAACCAGCACCGCCCGCACCGCCGGCGTCAATCCGACTTTGCTTGACCCGAGTTATTTAACCAATAATGCGCCGGCTCCGGCTGTAACCGCTCCGCCGGCCGCTCCTCCAGTTTCTAATGTTGTAACTCCTCCTTCGGCCCCCCCGGCCGCCACACCGCCATCTTCTCCCGCTACGACCTCTCAGACCGCGGCCGTTTCTTCGTCGGCCGCTCCGGATACTTCGGGCGGCTTGCCGGGAGAACAGGGTCGGACGCCGGGCGGATTAAACACAGTTGGGCCAGTTCTTTCCGGCGCCCCGTCGTTAGACCCCAGCGGTACCGGCATTTCTTTGGATGGCGTGACATCCAGCGGCGGCAATAATTTAATTAGCATCGATGACAGCCAAGTGGATTACAGCCAGCCTGGCAGTTACAATGTTACATTGAACGCTTACGACAGCAACGGCAACTTAACCTCGAAAACTTACCAGATTACGGTTCCGGCCGCGCCGGCTTCCTCTGTTTCGCCGACCCAAACTCTGGCGCCTAACATTGAATCGCAGCCATCTGCGGCCGCTAATCCTTCCGGCGGTTTGCCGGGCGATCAGGGGCGAACCGTAGCAGCGCCTGGGTCCGGCGCGAATTCCACCGGCGGTCCTGTGGCAGTCAATTTTGATTCCACTACCGTTACTACCGACGGCAGCGGCAATAAAACCGCCAGCGTAACTATTATTGATTCTACCGGCCATGTCACGCCGACAAATATTACCGTGGTCCAGAATGCGGATGGCAGCTATAGTATTCTTGACGCGTCCGGCAACGATATTACCGCTCAGGTTAGCAATGCCCAGAGCGTAATCCAAGGTTTTAACAACACGCCATCAGGATCGGCCTCCTACCCGCACTCGGCGGTTACCGCCATGCTAGGTACGAGCAGTAACGCTTCCATTCAGACGCTGCTTAACCAGCCGTACAGCAGCGGGCTTGTCAGTTCCGATGATATGACGGCGATTTCCAATTACGTGCAGCAGCACCCGCAAGCTTTGCCGCCTACCATCCAGCCGGGCAGCTTGCTGGCGTATATGGCCGGCGTGGGCACGGGCAGCGGCGCGACTGCCGCCACGGAAGCGTTGGGTTATGTCGTTTCTCCCGCCGGCAATTTGGCCAGCTTGTCCCAGGCCCAGGTTTCGGCTAACGGTTCGTCAGGGGCCGCGGTTGTTTTGCCGGATGGCAGCCAGCTTACAGCGGATGCTTCCGGCAATTTGGTTGACGCCTCGGGAAATGTTGTCGTGTCCGCGGCATCAGTGCCGGCCGGCTTGCAAAATTCAATCCAGAATATTATTGCCAGCCAAACGCCGCCCAGCGATATTAATCCGGCAGGGGGGCATGGGCCCGCAAGCGGCGGCACGGCCGCGGCGCAAAGGGGAACGGGCGGCTTATCGGCTTCCACCGCGGCCGGTCCCCAGGAAGGCGACGTTAATCCTTCCGATTCCAGCCAGGTCTGGCATGTAGATCCTTTAACCGGCCAGGGCGGCTGGACCACTTTGGTTTCTTTGGGCGGCAGCACTCCGACGGTTTCGCAGAATGCCATTACCAAAAATGCCGACGGCAATTATACTCTGACTTTGTCCAACGGCCAAACAATGACCGGCAGTTTGACCGAGCTGACGCAAAAGATCCAAATTTACAATACCCAATTTGCCAGCGACCAGAATATTTTTGCCTCGGCCGCGGCGGCCATAAGTAATCAGGGAGTAATTAATACCAAAGCCCAGCCGGGACAGTATTCCGGCGGCGGGATTGCCCAAGGCCAGACGCAAGTTCCGAGTTTTCAGAATTGGCTGCCGGTATGGGTTCAGCAGCAGCATCCAGGCTGGAGCGCCAGCCAGGTTACGGCCTATACTACCCAAATTTTGGGCGAGATGCAGGCCGGAGTCCAGCCGGGTTCGCCTGACGTACCGGCCATCAATCAAGCCAGCGACTACTATTACAATACCTATACCCAGCAGATGAACGCCGATTACGACTGGATGCTCCAGTATAACGCGGCGGTATCGCAGGGTTTGGATACCACCCAGCTGCTCAAGCAAAAGCCGGCCGGTTTTGACGATCGCCATAATGCCGACGGATCGCCGCGTCTGTCGCCGGTCGCGGCCGTGGCCGGCTCGGCTACGCCTCCGCCTGTGACCAATGCTCTGGCGCCCGGCGTGCAGTATACCGGCGGCAGCGCGCCCAGCGTCGGCGACCCGTGGAGTATTGTGGTAACCGGCACGCCCGGCCAGCAGGTGTATGCCACGAATAACGGCGTGACCAACTTTATGGGTTATATCGGCAGCGACGGCCGGCTCAAGCTGAGCGGCACTTTTTCGGCCGATGATCTGACCGGCGGCAAGGCTACGCCCTGGAATGAAACCTGGTCTGTCGGCGGGACGGACACTGCCCATCCCGGCACTTCGGCCGGCAGCGTGCAGTTTACAGTAAATCCCGCTTCGGTTGATGTTGGCTCGGTTAGCCCGGTAACAACCGGCACGGGCAGCGGCGCCTTAACCGCCACGACCGCGCAAAACAGCGATGGCAGTTTTACCGTGACCGTGAAAGACAGCAGCGGCAAAACAGCGGCCCAAATTACCGCCACTACCTTGCAGGATTTGGCCAGTCAAATGCAACAGTACAACACCGCCAGCGCCAGCGGCCAAAGTATTTTGGCGGCGTTTTCCGGCGCTTACGATAAAATCGGCCAGGCCAACACGCCGGCCCCGGCGGCCGTTTATAATTTGGCCTCAGGGCCTTCGTCCGCAAATTTTTACGCCGCATTCGGCCAGTACTGCAAGGATAACAACATCAACCCCAACCCCAGTCCCACCGACATCCCGGCGGTTCAGGCATTGGCCAAAGCCAACGTGGATTTTGAGAATATGTGGATCCAGAACGAGAACGACTATAATTACATGCAGGCTTATAACAACTGGGTGGCGAACGGCATGCCGGGCACGCCGCCGACTAAGCCAGCCGGGTTTGACCAGCGCCATCCCGGCGGATCCACGTCTTTTAATTTCGATACCGCCCTGGCCACAATGCCGGGCGGCACGCCGTCAACTAGCGGCGGGGGGACAGGCGGGATTCCGGGCAACACGGTTCCGGGCGGGACCACCGTTACCGGCCCCACTCTTGATAACGTCGCGGTCACGCTGAAGTTCGTTAATAACACCAGCGGCAATACCGCCGTACTTAAGGTCGGCGACAGTTATACCGTTACTATCACCGGGCCGGCCGGCGCGTACGTTTATGCGACAACCGATGGCATTAGCGGAACGGCTAAATATCAAATTCCTGCCAGCGGTACGCTGACGATTAACGGTACTATCCAGGCCAGTGACGCGGCCAATGGCGGAGTGTGGCGCGAGCATTGGAGCATTAATCCGACGGCCGATGACCCAAGCAAAGCCGTTCCCATCGGCAATTTGAATTTTACGGTAATTACCGCGGCCCAGGCCGCGCAGGTTTCCGGCATGGCATTGTCGGGAACGAATATTACGATTAATTCCAGCGGTTCGGCTTCCAGCGTCATTGCCACCGTAACAACTCTGGCTGGCTCCACGGATCATAATATTGCGGTTACTTCTTCCAATCCGCTGATTGTCCCGGTGGTTAACGCCTCAACCGGCGCCATTACCGTGCAGAGCAAACTGGTGACGCCGCCGCCGGGACAGGTCGCGGTGCTTACGGTGCATCCGGTGGAAATGGGCAGCGATACGAGCAAAGACCAAAATATTACCGTTACTGCAGTGAGTGCGTCTTTAGTCGGCACCACGCAAGTCGGCCAAACGTTAAACACTAGGGTGTTGTCAAATGGTTCCACCACAGGAGAAACCGGCGGCGGTTCAACTGGAAGCGTTTCTTACATGAGCGGTACAGGCGGCAGCCAGTCAAACGGCGGCACGACTGGCGGCGGCACAAGTGCCGGTTCGTCAAGCGGCACGACTGGCGGCCAGTTCAGCGCCAGTTCTGCGGGAGGGGGGGCGGCAGGTAGCAGCGGGAGTTCGCAGGGCAACAGCGGGAATTCCTCCGGCGGCGGCATTGTCGCCGGCGCTACTCCGTTTTTTACCACTCTTTCTTCCTTGCCTCAAAGCTACGTGGGCTTAAGTTATAACGCCACTATCCAGGCCTTGAGCAATTATCCAATGTCGTACGCGATTACAGCCGGCTCATTGCCGCCGGGGTTGTCGATGGGCAGCAGCGGTACGATTAGCGGCGCTCCGACTGCCAGCGGCACCTATGCTTTCGCGGTCACTGCCACAACTTCCCAAAATGTCAGCGCCACGGCCCAGTTTAGCATTACGGTTTCGTACCCGGGCGCCGGTTTTTCGACGAGTACGGTCGGCAACGCCGCCGGCCAAGTGGAGGGGATAGCCACCTTCCAAGGTTTGCAGATGCCCGCCGGCTATGCCGCTTCCGGCGGCCTGCAAATGCCCGGCAGCTTCGTTAATGATATTAGCGCCAATTACGCCAACGTGAACGGCACCATCTACGACAAGAATACCGGCCAGGCTTTTGCCACGCCGCAGGATTTCTTTGCCGCCACGGGGCTGAATTCTTTTAACGGCTTGGTGTTTGACATTAATTGGCAGCCTGCCGCGCAGGCCGGATCGGCAACCCAAGGCAGTTTGGGCAGCTACACAGTCAAGAAGGGCGATACTCTTTGGAGCATTGCCAAAAAATATTACGGCGACGGCCGCAAGTGGCGGGTGATTTTAGAAGCCAACACCCGACAGGTTAAGAGCCCTACTACCTTGAAGGTGGGGACAGAGCTGGTGATTCCAAAAATTTGACGCGGGAAGCAAATGTTAAGCGGCGGGACGTTGGCTTTTAATACTTGCTTCTTGCTTCCGGCTCCGATATAATTTTTAAGTAGCATTAATATAGATTTCTCATGGACCATCAAGAATCAGAAAAAGACAGTGCCAAGCCGATTTCCGACTCCAATTTTAGTTCCGGCAGCGGTGATTTGAGCTTTGCGGCTTACATAATTGGCGCGGCCGTTTTGGTCGGCGCAATTTTGGTGACAATCAGCATGTTCGTTAACACCAACCGGATTCTCCAGCATATAGACAGCGGCTCGGGCGTGGCGGCGGGTACCCAAACCGCTCCGGCAGCGCCCTCCGCTGCGGGAACTCAGCCGTCGACGGCTCCGACAGGGCCTGTCAATATAACCTTGAAACCCAATACGCCTTTTTTGGGCAGCGGCAGCGCCAAAGTTACGGTGGTCGAGTACGCGGATTACCAGTGCCCGTTTTGTGAGCGCTGGTATACGTCGACCTGGCCGGATTTGAAGGCTAAATATGTGGATACCGGGAAAATTAAATTCGTTTACCAGGATTTTGCCTTTCTCGGTCCCGATTCGAATACGCTGGCCGAAGGCAGCCATTGCGCCGCTGACCAGAATAAGTTCTGGCAGTATCACGATTATATTTTTAGCCACCAGCAGCAGGAAAATACCGGCTGGGCGACACAGGATAAAGTTGAGGCGCTGGCGCAAAATATCAGCGGGCTAAACAGTTCCCAGTTTAACCAGTGTTTGAACAGCGGCAAGTACAAGCAGGAAGTTCTGGACGAAACCGCGGCCGGACGCCAGTATGGCGTGACCGGAACCCCCACGGTGTTCGTAAACGGGACAGCCATTGTCGGCGCCCAACCGGCTACCGCGTTTGAACAGGCCATTGACGCCGCGCTAAAGTAGCAGAGTTTTAAAAACCGCATAGGCGGAAATACTGCCCCTTGCCGCAAACTTTTAAAATAGCTCCCGATTTCGGGAGCTATTTTGCATTTGCCCATTACGTATAGCTTTTTTTCCGGCGTTGATCTTCACCGCAGCTGGTGCCGAATCTGTTCGTCGACCAGCAAATGGGGATTGCTATAAGCCAGCCGCGCTAAGGTTTTAATTTCTCCGGTTAAATCGCGTTTCGTCGCTGGATAGGGCGGCAAACTCATGCCGGAAAACGGTTCGCTGGTTTTTCCGTCGATCATCAGTTTAATAAAAAAATTATGGCGCTGCAGGCCTAAAAAGTCT
The DNA here is from genome assembly GCA_021789715.1 of bacterium. Taxonomy (GTDB): domain Bacteria; phylum Patescibacteriota; class Doudnabacteria; order UBA920; family UBA920; genus JAJYJE01. The sequence goes on from JAJYJE010000006.1 coordinate 6,677, forward strand.
TCTTTGGTCACGGGATAAAATTCCCTGGAAAAAATTTCCGCGTCTTCCGTGCCGATTTCAAACGCCAACAGCGTGCCGACGTTGCCTAAAACCGCGTTGCGGATTTTCTCAGGCAGCTGGGCGAAGTACTGGTTGGTCAAATGCACCGCCAGGCCGTACTTTCTGGATTCCGCCAGCATGCCGGCAAAGGTGTCCGTAACCAAATTATGGAACTCGTCTACGTATAGGTAGAACGGATAGCGCCGCCCGGCCGGCAGCGCCGCCCGCTTGAGTATGGCGGCTTGGAGTTTGGCGATCAAAATCAGTCCCAGGATTTGCGCGTTCATATCGCCGATTTTCCCTTTTGACAGGTCGATGAGCAAGATTTTTTCCTGGTCTAAAATCTGATCGAAGTTAAAAGTAGAGGCATGCTGTCCAAGAATATTGCGCATTTGCCGGTTATTCATAAAATGGCCGAATTTGGAGGTAAAATAATTGAGCATTTCCGACTTATGAAAATCGGAGGTGCTTGCCATCTGCCGGGTCCAAAATTCCAGCACCATTGGATCTTTGAGGTATTTGCGCTTGCGCAGCTCGAAGTTTTTGTCGACGAACAGCTTGGGAATTTCAATCAAACTGCCGCCCTCGGGGCCGGCCATAAGCGTCAGGGCGGCCGAGCGCAGCCAGTGTTCGAATTGCGGGCCGATTATGCCGGTCCGCTCGGGATCGAATAATTTGTAGAAAATTTCAATGACTTGGCTGACGAGGAAGTCTTTTTCCGCCTCGCTTTTGGCCTCAAGCAGATTGAGGCCAAAAGCGCAGTCCGGATCGGACGGATCGAGCAAGACCACGTCTTCCAGGCGGCTTTGCGGAATACGCTCAAGCAGCCAGTTAACAGATTCGCCGTGAGGGTCGATAAAACAGACGCCATGCAGATTTAAAATATCCTGGAGGCACATATTTTGGAAGACCGTCGATTTGCCCACGCCGGTCTTGCCTATCATATACATATGGCGCAGGCGGTCGGCGTCGGCAAAGGCGATAGGCGTGGATTTGCCTCTATATAAATTGGTTCCGAGGGTTATGGAATTCATAGGGAGAAGGGTTTAAGGGGCAGGATTCAATGTTGCTGGCTGTACCCCGTATGCTGCCCCTTAGCTTAGAAATTTTTGCTCAAAATACTGCGTATCCAGAATAAAAGAATAGTGCGATAACGCGTCCTGCTTGGCTTCTTCCCAGTTGAGAAATTTGGCCAGGGAAGCATGTTCTTTTTCCAGCTTGTCGGAGATTTTGTGGTACAGCTTGAGGCTCATAAGGGGCCTGATTTCTTCCAGCAGCTTTAACCTTCGGCGCTGCAGCTCATCAGCGGTTTCGGCTGTCAAAGGGCTGCCGGCAGGCTGCTGTTCAAGCTGCCGTCCGGCAGAAAGCCGTTCGTTGGATTGTAAAGTCTCGGGTTGTTGCATAAATAGGTAAGATGCGGGAATGGGGATGGAAATACTGACTTACGGGCAATACGGAAATTAATGCTAAGCCGCATTGTTCCGTTAGGTCCGTATTATCCGTATGTTCGCATTATGATAATAATTTTTGGCTGATCAGCGTCTCGCAGGTTTCCTCCACAAACCGCTTAACCGGGCGGGCGCCAAAACGCGGGTCAGCCAGCTGCTGGATCTTGGCGGATAAAATTTTCTGGTCAAGGGCAAACTTAATATTGTGTTGGGCCACTCTGTCTTCGATTTTCCTGATTTCCAGTTTGGCAATGTCAAGCAGGTCATCGGCGTCTAAAGGCTTAAAGATAATAACCGCGTCAAACCGGTTTAAGAATTCCAGGCGAAAAGCCGCGGTCAGGGCCGGCATCAAACGCTGCCGCAGGAAATCTTCGCCGTAAATGTCCTCGCCGTTTTTGAAACCATCGATAATTTCCCGAACGCCCAGGTTGGATGTGGCCATGAGGATAGTTTGGGTAAAATCAACGGTCTCTCCCTGGCCGGAGGTCAACCTGCCGTCGTCCAAAATTTGCAGGAAAATATCGAATATTTTGGGGTTGGCTTTTTCTATTTCATCGAGCAAAACCAAACTGTACGGCTGCTGCTTGACCGCGTTGGTCAGGCCGCCGCCCGCATCAAACCCCACATAGCCGGCTGGCGCGCCTATGAGCCGGGACACGGTATGGGCCTGCCCAAACTCGGACATATCAATCCTGATGAAGCTTTCTTTTTTCCCGAAAATTTTATTGGCTAGCAGCTTGGCAGTCTCGGTTTTGCCCACGCCGGAAGGCCCCAGGACCAAAAATGATCCTAAGGGGCGGCGGGGATTTTTTAGTCCAAGTTTGGCGCGTTTAATAATGGCGGCGATTTGGCCAATGGCCGGCGCCTGGCCCAGCACGCCTTGTCCCAGGTCCCGCTCCAGGGTTTTGAGCAGTTCTTTGTCGGTAATCTTAAGCTGGTTTAGCGGGATATTGGTTTTGTCGGCAACTATCCGGTAAACGTGATTATCGGTGATTGCCGATGCGGTTGCCGGCGTGCCGTTTGCCGGTTGTTGGACTTGCGCCAGGGCTATGGCCTCGTCCAGAATATTTATGGCCGCCTGTGGCAGCTGGCCCAAGGAGGCAAACCGCTCGCAGAGCTGCAGGATCAGCCGCAATTGGGCTTCGCCGGCCTCGACGGACGCTTTGCGCCTAAAGTTTTTGGCTGCTTGGTTTAAGATTGCCAGTTGCTCGGCGGGGCTTTGGGATTTAAGCGGCAAAGTCTCGAATAAATTAATAAAGCCGGGTTGTTGTTCGGCCAGCCATTTATATTCCCGTTCGTCGGCGGTAAGAACAAGCTGGATGCCGGGTTTTTCGGCCAGGGGTTTGAGCAGCTGGGCCATAATATGCAAAATTGCCGGCTTGTTGTGGATTAATTGGCCGAAATCGTCAATAACCAGCGCGCAGTCGGGCAGTGCGGACAAAGCTTCCTTATATTTTTGCAGCGGCAATCCGGCGGATGCGTTAAGGGCCTGGAAGCTTTCGCTGTCCAGCTGGATAATATGACCCGCATAGCCGCTATGCTGGGAATGCCGCGCCCATTCGCGAACCAGCGCGGTTTTGCCTATGCCGGACGGGCCTACCACAAAACAATTGTTATGGAGTCGGCGTTTGGTAACGCGCGAAATCCGCGCCAGTTCCTCGGTACGGCCGATAATTGGCTGCAGGCGGCCCTGCAAAGCCTCCCAGCGCAGATCGTAGTAGATGATTTTGGAAAAATCGGACATAAAACATTTAAAAATAAAAAGATTGATGGATTTAAAGATTGCTGTGCGCCGCTAATCTTTTTACTGGTTACTCTATTTTTAAATTATGATGCTGCCAATTCCCATTGCGCATTCCCGATGGTGCGCGTCTCGTTTTTTACGAATTCATCGTCGATAATGCTAATGCCGGAATTCTGAACGGTCCACGCAGGGTTAACGGGCGCTAAGATTTCCAGTGTGCCGCGCGGGGCTGAAATCCGAGTGGGGGTGGCGCGGGCAGGGGACGCCGTATTGGATATTCGGATCTGGCGGCTATCAAGGCTGATGCCGGAAGATTTGGCGGCCGAAATGGGGTTATATGTTTTTCCTTCCCGGAGGTTGGAATAAGTAATCGGCCTTTCAATTTGGGAGCGGTCTTGCAGGCGAGCTTCCGTAAGGCCGAGCCGCGGCTGCTTGGAAATATTTTTCGCCGTTGTGGCCGGCAGGGATTCGCGCCCCGCGGGCTTAAGAGAAGCCGGCCTTGATTCGCTTACGGGCAGTTTCGCGTTTTTCGTTTCTTGGCGGTTTTGCCGGGCCTGGTTTTTTAAGTGATATGTCTCATTGCGCCGGCTTTCGGTAGCGGCGGCAACATTGGCGCCGCCCAGCCCGAGCCGTTCGGCCGCGGAAGAGCCAAAACTGGGAAATGCAGCAGCCTTGCGCCCCGGTTGGGCCGGAGAGCTCGTATGCCGCGCTATCCGACTGCGAACAGCAACTATTTTGGGCGCAAAAATGGCTTTGGCCGTTTCCTGTTTTTCCTCGGTTCTATGTTCGGCCAGGCGAATTCCGGTTTTGGCGGCTTTAGCCGTTTTGTTGTTAAAGTTGCTTCTTAATCGGCCCACGGATTGTGTGCTGTGGAAGAATTGGCTGATAGCCGACGGCCGTAAAATCGTTCGTGGCGGTTGGTGTGGCTCTCTTGCGCTTTCGGCTTTTTGCGCTTCTGCCACGGTTTCCGGCTTCAGGACCATTAATGGTGAGGCAGTCTCTAAGCTGTGGCGGTCCGATTTTGGTTCATTGGCTATGATAAGCTTGCCGGGCTTGACGGTATCATAGGCTTGCCGGGTCAAATGACGGGATGAGGTAACTGCATTAGTGGAAATTCGGCTTCGGGATTGTTCCGATAATTTCTTGGCTTTTTCGTCCAGTGCGATGCCGGCGGATTCGGTTTTTACAGGCTGCCGATTGTCCGGTCCGAAATCGGCAGGACTCCTGCCGCGCAGGTTTTCCCCTCCACGGTAACCATGGAGAAGTTTGGGCGTGATTGCGGCCGTCTGGTTACTGTCGGCTTGCTCCGAAACGACCGGCGCGGATTCGGCCGGCCGCAGTATTGGCGTGCTCTGCTCCGTTAGCTCTATAATAATGCCGTTTCGTTCCGCCGGCGCGGCAGGGATATTTTTGCCGAGGTTTCCGTCAAGTTTGGCGGACAAATGGGTTTTGCTGTCTAAATTTTGTGATACTAGGCTGCCCGATTTAGTTTTGCCCGTCGAGCCAAGTTTGTCCGAGCTTGGGAAGTAGCGCGGACTTGCAGCCTGCTCGTCTGGTGTTAAAGTCGGCCCTGTCTCCGTGCCACTGGAGCGGACGGCTGCGGCCTCTCTGGCTGTCGGCGTATTTGAAATAGTTTTTTCAAGTGGCGAGAAAGGAGTGATGTTTGGTTCTATCGGGGTTCCGGTCTCCTGAGGAGAATTTTGGAGAAAGCCATGTTCTATTATAGGCGCAGGGGCGGCAAGTTTCGGATTAGTATCAACTAGGGGAAAGCCTAGCGAGTTAATTTCGGGTTGTTTTGCCGTCTGGCCGGCCTTGCGGGGTTGCCTGGCGTCAGTGGGGGGGATCCCGTCCGACCGTGCTTCCAATGTGCTGCGTTGACTTGCGTCCTCGGTTGGAGCAAGAATTGGCTTGCCGAAATCCGAGGCGTCCAAAGCTTGAGGGTAAACGGTTAGAGCTTCGGGCAACAATTCGGCTGTGGGTTTGGTGCGGAATAAATCAAAAACGGATCGGGCTTGTGACTGTTCGGTGTTCGGGTCCTCTGTCGCTGCTGCAGCCACAGTTTCCCAGGCACGTAGTCCTTGCGGTGTATAAATAGAGACACCGTTAAGTTGCGGCTCTGTGCGAAGGGACGGGAAGGGGAGAGGCTCGTCGTCGTGAAGTTCAGAGGTGTTAATTTCCCGCTCCGTGCGTTTGGGGTTCGGTTCGTTGTCGGGCCGGTTAAATTTTGTCGCTAGGGCAAAAGTATAGTAAGTTTCCCCGCTAATAATGTGTACAATAACTTCAATTTCTTTTTCGCTCACGAGGACATTTTTGCCGAATGAAATTCCGTCGCCGGCCAGTTCCGCCAGCTGGGTTTTGAAATTGTTTTTTTGTTCTGCCGACGCTGCTCCCGAATTTTCCATAAGTATCCCGGCGTCTTCCTCCTTGCCGTTGCGTATATGGACAAGTCTGCCGCGTTCGGCATCGAACCTGCCGGCAATCATCGGCTGGTATTTTACTTCCAGTCCGGTTATGCCGAATTTTTCTTCCGCCTGCGCTACAAAACTCTCAGGGTCCGGTGCCGTGTCTTTTCCATCCTCAGACCGCAAGCCAAACTCTCCGGGTGCGCCGCCATCTTTTTCTTCAAGTTCGACTCCGGCAATAACAAGATCTTTCTGGTCGGCAAAGCCGGCCTCACCGCTTTCGCTTGGGGCGCCAAAATTCAGTTCCTCTAAATCAATTGGTTCGTTTTCTCCGCTGTCCATAAAAAATCCGCCTCTCCCGAGGCGGTAGGTAAAAAATTACGGATGCATTCCTGCTCGGGAGATTGCCACATTATAAAATTCCAGTCGTGGCAAATCCTTTTGGCATTCGGGCTTAAATAAATTGAAAGACTTAAAGATTGAATGATTGAAAAATAAATGTTTCCAATCTTTCAGTTTTGTAATTTGTAATCTTTCAATTTATTATCACCGTTGCGGCACAGTCCCGGAATGAATAAACATTGAAAGTTTATCTTCACCGGAGTTCCCCAAAAGGGTAAATGTATTTAGCTGTGTTAAAAGTGTAAACCTCCAAAGGGCCCTTGTCAAATTAAATTAGCGAGCTGGCAGGCGATTAATTTTATAATTTTTTGTGGATATCGCCTATCGGGTCTTGACGAGCATTTTGACTTTAAAATTTGATTGTGGCTTTATTAAATTTTGAATTTTTTTAGCATAAAACCCGATCCCTGATAAATATGAGAATATAGATAATATGAAACTATCAATAATAATTTTTTAGTTTTTCTTTGTTTCACCTTTAAAATCTTTGTATGCTTCACATATTGAATATTTTATATCATGTACTTTCAATCATAATAAAAAAGTAATTTAATAAAATAGGCTGAAAATAATTCATTTTCCAGTTTGAAAAGCATTAAGAACTTTTGGTGTTTCATTAATTATATTAAATTGAAAGAATTGTTTTACAAAAAAATTTTGAATCAGAGTTTTAAGCTTTAAAATCGTG
>JAJYJE010000007.1 GCA_021789715.1 bacterium
TATCCACGCGGAATAAGTGAAGGAATTTAAATCTTGCAAGGTCGTGCCGCTGGCAACCAAATAATTGGAGCCGCTGAATCCCGCGGCAACGCCGTCAACCTGCCCCACTCCGGCTGATAGACTGCCGGCTGCGGTCATCGAGGCATTATTTGAGGTCGAATCTCCAACATTTAAACTACTGCCATTGCCAAAATGCCAAACGCCCCTAAAATTACTGTCCCAAACTGATACGGAAAAACCCTGAGGCTCGGTAATGGCGGCATTATCGTAGCACATGTAAAAATTCAGGCCGGCCGAGGGAGACAGCGTTCCGTTATTTACCCACGCCTGGATTTCCCCTGTGGAAGAATTGTAATGTTCGATTTCCCAACCTGTAGACGTGGCGGCACAACCATCCCCGGTGGAAAAAATCAAATCCAAAGGCGTACCACTCGAACTCAAGTTTTGAATGGTACCGCCTGATGATGAAGCGGCCAAATCCGGCAGCGTAGCGGAAACTAAAATGGGAAAATTTGACAAAGACGTGCCGCTGGCGGTACTGACTTTGCCCGAATTGATGACAATGGGCCGCTCGTAAACAAAACCGTTAAAAGAAGCCTGGGAAATTTTAGGCAAGAAAAAAAGACCGGCGCCTAGAAAAACAAAAAAAAGCGGCAACTTGGCGGAAAAAAAAATTCCGTGATTGAATTTAAGCATGTTTTTTGCGTTATTTAAATACGCCGCGCTTCCACCTCTGGATGCCGCGCGCAAACATAATTTTAAGCGGTTTAGTCTTTGTTGTCGTTAACGGAGTAATCCTGATAATATTTTACCATATCGCCAAAATAATCGTAAGCTATGGCGGTGCGGATTTTTTGCATTAAGTTGAGATAAAAACGCAGGTTATGCATGGTGGCCAGGCGTATGGCCAGCGGCTCGCCGCTGGCGAACAAGTGGCGAAGATAAGATCTGGTATGGTGGAGGCATAAGTAACAATCACAAGTGTTGTCAACGGGAGTAAAATCTTCCTTGTATTTCTCCAGGCGGATGTCCATGGTCTTGTAACCGTCAACCTGACCCTTGCCGCTTACATTATTTGTTTTGCCGTTGATATATAACCGCCCGTGTCTTGCTTCTCTTGTCGGAATCACGCAGTCAAACGTATCACAGCCGCGCGCTACGGCTTGGATTATATCATACGGCGTGCCCACGCCGAGCAGATGTTTGGGCGCGGCTTCCGGCAAATGCGGGATCGTCGCCTCCACCGCCTTCATCATTTCTTCATGCGGCTCCCCGACCGCCACGCCGCCGATGGCGAACGCTTCGAATCCCAAGCCGGCCATATCTTTGGCGCTCCGCTCCCGCAAATCCGGAAAATTAGCGCCCTGCACTATCCCCCACAATTTTTGCCCCGGGTTTACCGGGTCGCCATGCTGAAGTATGTTCAAAAACTCTTTTTGCGCCCGCTCCGCCCAACGCCTGGTCTGCCCGATGGACTGCTTGGAGCGCTCGTATTCAAACGGAAAGCCGGGGAAATCGTCCAAAATTAACGCGATATCGCTGCCTAAATTAGCCTGGATTTGCACCGACTTTTCCGGTGAAAGTATTTCCTGCTTGCCGTCGAGGTCAAACTGGAACAGTACGCCGGCCTCCATGACTTTTCTCATCTTGGCCAAAGAAAAAACCTGAAAGCCGCCGCTATCGGTAAAAATCGGGCCGCTCCAATTCATAAACTTATGCAGGCCGCCGGCTTTGTAAATAAGCGCGTCTCCCGGCCGCTGCCACAAGTGATAGGTGTTGGCCAAAATAATTTCCGCACCCCAAAATTTCAGCTCTTCGCTCGTTACCGCCTTGACCGTGCCTTTGGTGCCAATCGGCAAAAAAATCGGCGTATGAACATCGCCGTGCGCCGTATGGATTACGCCGGTGCGGGCGCTGGATGATGGGTCTTTTTTGAGAATGTCGAAGTAAGGCATAACTTAGAAAAATATCCCCTCCCCTTTTAAAGGGAGGGTTAGGGAGAGGTTGTGTCAAACGCCACAAGCTTTTCTTATCGTATCCAAAACTCCTGGCAGATTACCCCCGACATCTGAATTCCAAAAACGCAAGATTTTATAACCCCGGCTTTCTGTAAATCGTTGTTTGTTCCGATCCTTGTTTGCGATAGCGGGGGACGGATGCTGGCCGCCGTCTAACTCAATTAGCAGCATCTTTTCCCGGCAGCCAAAATCCAAAATCCATAAACCAACCTGGACCTGCCGTTTAAACTTTAAATCGTAAAATCTCCCGGCTCGTAAATATTTCCATAGCCGATCTTCCCAAGGTGTCTGCCGCTTTCGTAAGTTGCGTGCATGGGATAAAAACGGTTCAGGGATTATTCGCTTGACCATGAAGTTGCAACCTCTCTGTCACCGAAAGCTAAGTTAACACTTTTGACTTTCGGTGACACCTCTCCTTAAAAGGAGAGAAAGGTTGTTCTCAGTATACCAAAACAGCGCCCCGCGGTCGAGGCGCTGTTTAAATTTTTAGTTAGGAAAAAGTTTATTTACTTGTTCATATCGGCTATCCCGACTTTTATCTTCCAGACGTACCCTGATCATTGAGATCATCTCAGGAGGCCAGGAAAGTGGCACGCCGAACGTCTTTAGCTTCTGTCTTGCGGCGGCTGCATTTTCAGGAGTGCCAATTTCAGCAATATTTAATGCCTCCATCATTCTTTCCCTCATGCTAGGATTTAGCTGGCCATAAGTAGCGGCTACTGATTCAATTTGCGACTGGATGGCTTCTTGCGCTGTTGGGCCTTGTTCGAATTGCGGGGACTTAGGCAAGTCTTGATACGCGCCGGCGTCCCTGGCAAGACTTCTGGCTTGCCGCTGTTCCGAACTCGATGATCGTGACATATTTTTATTTTTGTTTCGTTAATTTAATTAATCTACAACTATTATAGCATAAATTATGGTTTCTGTCCATAAAAAATCCGCTCCCGTGATTGGAAGCGGATTTGAATTTATTAACTGTCAAAATTCCTTCGTGGCGGCCGGCCGTTGCCGTTGCCGCGATGGTTGCCAAATCCGCCGCGATGGTTATTGCGCGGACGGTAGTCATCGTAACCGCGATCGCTGGCTGCCACCTGTTCCGGAGTCGGCTGGGGAGCGAACGGCTTATGAGTCAGGTTAATCCTTCCCTGCTCGTCTATCTCCGTAACCTGAACTTTCATGGCATCGCCGATCTTGCAAACGTCTTCCACGCGGCCGACGCGGTAATTGGCGAGCTGCGAAATATGCACCAGGCCTTCCTTGCCCGGCAGGACTTCCACGAACGCGCCGAAATCCATTATGCGGGTAACCTTGCCTTCGTAAACCTCGCCCGGTTCCACTTCCTTAACAATATTCTGAATCCACTCCACGGCCTTTTTGGCGGACTCCGCGTCAGTGGATGTGACCATCACCAAGCCGCTGTCTTCAATGTCAATTTTCACGCCGGGACAGTTGGCGATAATTTCATTGATGGTCTTGCCGCCGCTGCCGATAACTTCGCGGATCTTATCCGGCTTAATCATAAAGCTGGTGATGCGCGGCGCGTACGGCGACAAGTCCGGCCGCGGAGCGGCAATAGCTTCCTTCATTTTGCTCAAAATATGGATACGTGCCGGCTTGGCCTGCTGCAAAGCGGCGGCCAAAATATCGGCCGACAAGCCCTTAAGTTTCATATCCAGCTGCAAAGCCGTAACGCCGGTTTCATTGCCTGTAACCTTAAAATCCATATGTCCGTTAAAATCCTCAATACCCGCTATGTCGGTCAATACTTTAAAACGCTCGGGGTTCTCCTCATCCATAACCAAACCCATAGCGCAGCCGCCGATAATCTCCCGGATCGGCACGCCCGCGTCCATAAGCGCCAGCGTGCTGCCGCAAGTGCTTGCCATGGAAGTGGAGCCGTTGCTGGACATAATCTCGCTGACCAAGCGCATGGTATACGGAAACTCCTCCTGCGGCGGCAACACCACCTCCACCGCGCGCTCCGCTAAAGCTCCGTGGCCGATTTCACGCCGGCCCGGCCCGCGGACGGGCGCAACTTCCCCAACGGAATAGCCCGGCATATTATAATGATGGATGTAGCGCTTGGCGCGTCCTTCGGTCGGATCTTCCATGCCGTCGAGCATTTGTTCGTCGCCTTTACTGCCCAATGTTACGGTAGTTAGCGCTTGGGTTTCGCCGCGAGTGAATAACGCGCTGCCATGGGTACGCGGTAAAACGCCCACCTCGCAGGTAATAGGACGGGTTTCGGTAAGCTTCCGGCCGTCAACGCGGCGTTCATGTTCCAAAATCTGTTTCTGCTGGAACTTCTTTAAAACTTTATCCACGGCTTTATAGGCATCCTTTTCCACATCCGCCCATTCTGCGCCGGCAGGCGGATCGCCGAGCGCCGCTTTTACCGCGGCAACGGTTTCCGTAGTCAATCGCTCAATATTCTGCTCGCGCAGCTCCTTGCCTGTAACATAAACAGCTGCCTCAATTTTGTCGGCAGTCAGTAATTCTTTAACCTTATCGGCAACCGCCTGGCGCGGCAGGACAATTATAGGTTGCGCCTTGTCTTTGCCGATCTGTTTGCGGAATTCATGCTGGATATCGCAAAGCTGGCCCAAAAAAGGCTGGGCGAATTTAATTCCTTCGACTATTTCCTCTTCCGCTACGAGCTTGGCGCCCATTTCCACCATCATAATGTGATCGCGCGTTCCGCAAACCACAAGATCCATAGCGGACTGATCCTGCTGTTCACGCGTGGGGTTAACAACGTACTGGCCGTTAACTTTTCCCACACGCACGCCGGCAACCGGTCCGTCAAAAGGTACTTTACTGATGTGGAGCGCCATTGAAGCGGCGGTAACCGCCAAAATATCCGGTTCGTTCACGCCATCGACGGATAACACCGTGGAAATGATTTGCACGTCATTTCGCATACCGTCCGGGAATAGCGGCCGCAGAGTGCGGTCCACGACCCGACCCTTCAATATGGCTTCGTCGGTAGCGCGGCCTTCGCGCTTGACCCAGCGGCTGCCCTTAATTTTCCCCGCGGCGTAAAGCCGTTCTTCGTAATCCACAAGTAGCGGGAAAAAATCAATTCCTTCCCGGGCCTCCTTGCTCATTACGGCCGTCGCCAAAACCACCGTATCCCCTAATCGGGCGACTACGGCGCCGTCGGCCTGGCCGGCCAGTTTGCCTGTTTCAAAACTGAAATCTCCCTCGCCTATGCTGACACTAATCTTTTTAGCTTCCATGAAGCATTCCTTTTGGCTTAAAGAATGCCTTACGCGTTGACGAGGACTTTAAACGGTGCCTAAAATCTTGAGGCATCTAAATCCTTCGCTATACCCGTAAGCCATTCTTAAACCTTAATTTTAAGGCTGAATTTTAGCCTGGCGCCTAGCCAGGACTTCTTTAATTTTACCTAAAATCTCATCCGGTGTAAAGTAGGCTTTCACCAAATATTCATCGACGTTATATGACTTTACCCGCAGTATGTCGTTACTGCTCCAAATGTTGCTTAACACGATAATCGGCACGTTCGCGATCTGGGGATCGGGATTCTTTCGCAGCGCTTCCAAAACCGCGAAACCGTCCATTTCCGGCATCATTAAATCGAGCATTACCAGATCCGGTTTCTCCCTTTCGATAACGGCGAGCCCTTCCTTGCCGTCCTGGGCGTCATGAACTGTAAAACCGGCGGACGATAGCTTTCTAACGCTTATTTCCCGCATGGCATTGTCATCTTCCACAACAATGACTTTTGTTTGTTTTGGCATAGTCATCCTTTCTACCCTATTTTAGCACGAGTTATTAATTTTAGAAAAGTGTGATATAATAACACCATAAATATAGCGCCTTCAGGCCGATGATGCCAAAATACAAACAATTTCCGGAATATAAAAATCACGAAAAGATAATCGCACTCGATGACCCACCCTCCGGACTAAAGGGTTTTATAGCCATCCATAGCACTATGCGCGGTCCGGCGTTGGGGGGAACCAGGATTTTCCCTTACAAAAACCCAAATCAGGCTCTCAAAGATGCCCTTAAATTGTCTTCGGCCATGACCAACAAGTGCGTCATGGCCAAACTGCGTTTCGGCGGAGGCAAAGGCGTTATTATAGCGGATCCCAAAAGCAAAAACCTTTCCAGCCTGCTTCGCGCTTACGCCAAAAAAATCTCGGAACTCAAAGGTGAATTTTACACCGGAGAGGATGTCGGCTTAAACGAAACCGACGTTCAATACATGCTAAAATTCAGCCCCTACTTTATAGGAAAATCCGGCCAAGCCGGCGATCCTTCGCCGTTTGCCGCCCAAAGCGCTTTCCTCTGCGCCAGAACAGCCTGGAAGAGTCTCCGGGGCAGCAGCAATCTTTCCGGCTTGACCGTAGCCATTAAAGGTGTGGGCAAGACCGGCAGCGCGCTGGCCAAACTCTTTGCCGCGGCCGGCAGCAAAGTAACGGTTGCGGACATTAATCCGCACGCAGTGAGAACCCTGCAAAAAAGCCATCCCGCCATTTCCGCAATATCGATTAAAGCACTGCCCGATCTTCGCGCTGATATTTACGCTCCATGCGCTTTAGGATCCGATATTACCCTAAAAAATTATAAACGGATAAAAGCGCGGCTCGTAGTGGGCACAGCCAACAACCAGTTGGAAAACCCGGAAGTCGCCCGACATTTGCATAACAACCATATTTTACACGTACCTGACTATATAGCCAACGCTGGCGGCCTGATTGATGTGGCTGACGAGCTCTTGCCCGGCGGTTACAACGAACAACGAGTGCTCAAGAGCATTGCCAAACTTGAAGCGGTATTGGAACGAATTCTGGCTTTATCAAAAAAAGCAGGTATTAATCCTGACCAAGCGGCCGAACAAGAAGCCCAGCGCGTTCTGGCTCCAAAACAACCGCGCGTCAAAGCCGCGGAATCGGTTATCGCTTAACGCTATGAACAAAAAACACCCGCAAAGCCCTTCGGCGATTTTAGCTTCTTACTCGGCCAGACTTCCGTCGCTTTGGTCCAAACGGCAGCAAGCGTTTATGATGCGGCTATTTCGGCGCATGAGCCGGGAAATCCCGGCTTATAAAAAATTTTTGAGCGGCGCGGGCTTTAATCCAAAACGGGTAAAAACATTTGCCGACCTGGCCGCGGTGCCGCCTGCCAGCAAAGCGACCTACTTCCGCCGGTATGCGCTTTCCGAATTATCCTGGGCCGGCGCGATGAAACAGAAAGGGCTGATTTTTACTTCCACTTCCGGCTCCACCGGCGAAGCGACGTATTTCGGACGCGATGATGCTGTGGATTGGCAATATTCGGTATTGTCGGAATTTTTCCTGCGCAACGGCCCCAAACGTCCGACGCTGCTGATTGACTGCTTCGGCATGGGCGTCTGGATCGGCGGCCTCATTACCTACCAGGCGTTCCGCTATGCGGCACTCCGCGGTTGGCCGGTAACTATCATTACTCCGGGCATCAATAAAAAAGAAATTTTTCACGCACTCGAAAAGTTGGCACCGCAATTTGGCAGCGTTATTATAGCCGGCTACCCTCCGTTCGTAAAAGATATTATGGATGAAGCGGCCGCCGAAGGCATAAATTTTAAGCGATTGCACGTGCGGTTGCTATTCGCGGCGGAGAGCTTTACCGAAACGTTTCGCGACCACGCAGCCAAGCTCGCTGGAATAAAAAACGTTTACCGCGACACCTTGAACCTCTACGGCAGCGCCGAACTTGGCGCCATGGCGTTTGAAACTCCGCTCGCCATCTTGATCCGGCGGCTCGCAACCCGGCATCCGGAAATTTACAAGAAACTGTTTGGGACCAGCCGCCTTCCGACCCTGGCCCAATATAATCCAGACTTTGTCAGCTTTACCGAAGAAAACCGCGAAATCCTGATTAGCGCCGACAGCGCGGCGCCTTTCTTTAAATACAGCATCGGAGACAACGGCGGGGTCCATACCCTGGAAAATATTGAAAATATTTTTGGCAGCCATGGCCTAAATCTCCGGATTCTGGCCCGGCGCGAAGGCGTGGCTGTAACCACGTTGCCGTTCGTCTACATCCACGAGCGTTCCGACTTCAGCACAAAACTCTACGGGGCCATTATCTACCCCCAGCATATCCGGGAAGCGCTTTACCAGCCGAAAATCTCCCGCTATGTCACGGGCAAATTCCACATGAAGACGACAACCGACGCCAAACACAACCAGTTTCTGCAAATCGATCTGGAATTGCGCCGCGGCATTACGGAATCCTTGGCTGTCCTGAAACTTTGCCAAAAATCAATTGTTGCTTCGCTGCTGAAACACAACGCCGAATACAAAAATAATTATCAGGCAATCCCGGCTAAGGTCGTGCCCCGGATCAAATTTTGGCCGCATGAAGACCATTCTTACTTTAAGCCGGGAATCAAGCAAACGTGGATCAGCAAATAATTTCTCTGCATTAAGCTGCGCCTTGAACTTATGAAGAACCCACTCCAATCGCATTTGCATAAAATCACTGGCGACGACAGGCGGCTACAGCCGATCTTTTACCGTCTACAGCGGCGGCAAGACGCTGCCGCATTGCGCAAACTGCTCAAAAGCCGGCAAGTGCTGGGCGTGAGCGATGATTATTCGGAACAGCTTAAGGAATTATATGCTATCAATCACCCCACCGAAGTCTACCAGCCCGACTTTCAACAACGCTTCCAAAAATTCCTTGCCTCGCTTGGCCCGCTGGCTGATCAGGGCGTGTGGGTGTATTTTCCCTGGAACGGCAACTTGGTTCACATTCTCCCGGAGCGCGACTTCTTTAAAGTCAGAACGGCGCGCAATCGCTATCTGATTAACGAAAAAGAGCAACAAAAATATTATGACGCGGTTATTGGAATCGGCGGCTTGAGCGTAGGAAATAGCGTCCTGCTGTCCATTGTCCTGCAAGGCGGCGGCCGGCACATCCGCATTGCCGACTTTGACCGCCTGGCGCTAAGCAATACCAATCGCGTGCGCGGCAGCATTACCGCCCTTGGCATGAAAAAGGCGGAGATGACCGCCAGACAAATTTACGAAATCAACCCCTTTGCCAAGATCGAGATTTTTGGCGAAGGGCTGACCCCGTCAAACATCGGAAAATTTTTTATCGGGCCGCCCAAACTCGATATCGTAATCGATGAGCTGGACAACATTGCCGTCAAATTTCTTATCCGCCAACAGGCGAAACAGCACCGCGTTCCCGTAATCATGGGGGCTGATGATGGCGATAACGCGGTTATCGATATTGAACGCTACGATTTAAAACCGGCGCCCAAATTCTTTCATGGCCGGCTCGGCAACGTAACCTACGAGCAACTGCGCGGCCTGGACAAATTCGGCATCGGCAAAACCATAACCCAGCACATTGGCCCGGAAAATATTACCGAACGGATGCAGCAATCGCTCCTTGCCATGGGAAAAACCATCGTATCGTGGCCGCAGCTCGGCGGCGCCGCCCTGCTTAACGGCTCTGCGGTGGCTTACTGCGTGCGCCGGATCGTTAACGGGCAAACTTTGGAACGAAACCGCAGCATCATTTCTTTGGACGAAAAGCTTATCCCCGATTACAATTCAAAAACCCAGCGCCGCAATCGAAACAAAATCGCCAATCAATTTAAAAAAATGTTCGGCCTATAAACGCATGGCTAAAAAAAACTACGAGTCCTGGAACATAAAAATCGAAGATTTTCCCGCTGCCGGAACCCAACACGAACAGATCGAATTTCTAACCAGATTCGCGCTGCTCGCGCCTTCCGGCCACAACTCCCAACCGTGGCGCATACACGCTTCGGACAGTCAAGTCGCCCTCTATATTAATACCGGGCGCAACCTAAACCAAAGCGACCCGCAAGGCAGGCAGCTTTATATCAGCCTGGGCTGCTTTTTGGAAAATCTCTTTACAGCGGCGGATTTTTTCGGCTTTGCATTTCTGCCAACTTACAATTACCCGGACCCTTCGGACGGCGCCACACCGGTAGCTGAAATAACTTTCCAGAAACGTACACCCGCCGAACATAAAGACCGCCGCATGGTCCGCGCTATCATAGAGCGAAATTCCAACCGTTACCCCTATCGGGACGAACCGTTACCGCAATCATTTATCGACTATGCCGGTACAATTATCGAGCCGCAAATCAAAATCTTCTTGCTGACCGATACGGCACAAAAAGATCAGGCTGCCAATATAATGGAAGATGCCCAGATTTACGCTATGGACAGCGCGGATTTCCGCAAAGAGCTTTCGGAATACATAAAATCCAGTTACACCGAAGAACCGTACGGCATGCCGGGATTCACCCTGAATATCCCCGGACCAGTATCGATACTCGCCCCAAAACTCGCTAAAAATATCAACTTATCCCGGCTTTCAAAAAAACAAGACAGCGAACTCCTGCTGCGCCGCACCCCGGCCTTAGGGGTTATCTGCGCCAGCCAAGACTCCAGAGAAAACTGGCTGAGCGTCGGGCGCGTTTTCGAACGCGTATGGCTCCGGGCAACCTCTGACGGGATAGCTTTCTCCGTATGGGCGGCAGCCATTCAGCATGAAACCTTCCGCGCACGCCTCCAAAAAATTCTTAATACTCCTTTGCTGCCCATGGCGGCTTTTCGGGCAGGTCTCCCAAAAACAAAACCCGGACACAGTCCGCGCTTTTCGCTCAAAGATCTTGCTGTAAGATAACAATGCCGGGCAGCAAGCTTTAAAGTTATCCGCCGGCATTACCGGCTGCTTTGCGCGGCGCCGGATCGGCATCAACCTCTTGCCTCTTTTAATCCGGCGCCATGCCGAATCAGACTCGATCACGCCGTTAATAAACTTCTTATGCCATTAAATCTAGGTTCTTTTTCCGTAACGATCGCCATTGTCGGCAACCTCATTCTCGGTTTTATCGTATTCTTCTCCAGGAAAAAAAGCGCCACCTCGGTACTGTTTTTATTGCTGACAATATCAATATCGTTATGGAGCCTTGTTAATTTTTTATCATACCAAAATGCCGATCCGGCTACGGTCGCGGTTCTAGTGAGGCTGGTGATGTTCTTTGCCGTGCCTATTGGCACGCTGTTTTTGTTTTTTACCTACACCTTCCCGCACGATAAATTCGCCGTTCGCAAAGAGTACGCGGCCGTACTTATTTCCTATTCCATTTTTGTGATGATCGCGACTTTGACTCCGTTGATATTTTCCCAAGTAAACGTTTCCACTGGCTCCGCCCCGGAACCGGTTATCGCGCCGGGGATATTGATGTTTATTATAATCCCCGTACTGGCTATCCTGCTGGGTATTCTCTTATTGGCAAAACGCACGCTGCAGTCCCCGCCTGATACCAAAAAGCAATATCGCCTATTCTCCGCCGGCGCATCCATAATGTTCGGGCTCATTCTTATATTTAATTTTTTACTGCCCTCATTTTTTAACAATTCTCGGTTTATCCCCTTTAGCGCCATTTTTACTTTGCCTTTTGTCGCTTTTACGGCTTACGCCATATTCAAGCACCATCTGCTAAATTTAAAGATTATCACCACTGAAGTACTGACTTTTCTTTTGGTTCTGGCGACAGCGGCGGAGATTATCTTATCCTCCAACTTACCGGAAATTATATTCCGCTTCAGCATAGTACTTTTGGTGTTAGGGGTAGGCATTTCGCTCATCCGCAGCGTGCGGAAGGAAGTCGAACAGCGCGAATTATTGGAAAGGCTTACCGCCCAGCTCGAGAACGCCAACGGGAAGCTCAAGGCCTTGGACCAAGCCCGAAGCGAATTTATCACCATCGCCTCCCACCAGTTACGCACGCCGCCGGCAACTATCAAGTGGTTCCTGAGCTCCTTGTTGGGCGGCGATTACGGGCCGCTGACCGATGACCAAAAACAAGCCCTGACCAAAGCGGAACGGACCAATAATTCCCAAATCTCGCTTATTGAAGATATGCTAAACGTCTCCCGCATCGAACGCGGCAAAATGGAATTTTTGTTCGAACCCGCCGATCTGCTCGATCTGGCGGATACCACGTGCGAACAATTGCTGCCGATCGCCCAAGAAAAACACTTAGAACTGATCTTTGAAAAACCCGCGTTCAATCCGCCCCAGATAACCGTAGATAAAGAAAAAATCCGCCAGGTTATGAACAACCTGATCGACAATGCCATTAAATACACCAAAAGCGGACAAATTACCGTACGGCTAACCTTTGACTTTAACGAACTGCGATTTAGCGTTACAGACACCGGAAAGGGTTTTGGACCCGAAGAAAAAAACGCGATGTTTGACAAATTCTCCCGCGGCAAAGAGTCTATAAAACATAGCGCCGGACTGGGCCTCGGGCTGTATGTGGCCAAAGTCATTATCGACCAACATAAAGGCAAGATATGGGCTGAAAGCCCGGGCGAAGGACAGGGTTCAACCTTTACTTTTGCCATACCCATTAATAACGGGCTTTCCGCCACGACCCTTATTGATCTTACCCGGCAACAGCCGGCCATAACAAAAGCCTCTCCTTAAGGAGAGGCTTTTAAATCTTTCATGCTGCCCAAAATTTCTTCCTCGAAGTGAAGCAGGAAGGGAGCGGGATCGGGAGTGCTGCCGAACAAAATGTGCTCCACGCTATTGCGCTGGCCGCGGTTTTTGGCGCTGCCTACGCCTTTATTCTGGAACCATTCCTGCCATTTTTCGCTAAACTCCTTATAGCCCTCGCTGCCTTCGGGACCATACGTCGCGTAGATCACGTCATATTTGGTCTTGTCGCAAATATTAATGAACTCGCTTTTTTCTTCCAAGCTAAGAAATCCGTTTTTCTGCAAATTAGCCTTTAAGATCTGGGTTTTGGGATTGGTGTAAATCGCCTGGCTGATCTTAATGCCCAGAGTGATCCATTCTCTCTCAAACTTATTGATATCCATAAAGTGACGTTTGGCAGCTGCCACGCGGCTCTTGGCTGTAAAATTCCAAAGGTTAAATATCAAATGCTTCTAAGCGGTTACCTTAAGTTTCAGCTTATCCGCGATTTTTTCAAACCGTTTTTGATCCTCATTCTTAAGATAACGGAGCAAGCGGCGGCGGTTGCCGACCATTTTAAGCAAGCCGCGGCGGGAGTGGTTGTCTTTGCGGTGGGTCTTTAAGTGCTCGCCGACAA
>JAJYJE010000116.1 GCA_021789715.1 bacterium
TGCGGGATTAAAATCTCTCTGGCACGCGCCGGACTGGGGCGGTGTGGAACTAGCGCGATCCTGCGGCGTTGATGTAGCCGCGGGCTCAGGACTGGCCTGCTGATTTAAGTTTGCCAGCTTGTTTTGCTGGTCTCCGGTTGTGGCCGCCTGTTCGGCCGTGCCGCTAACCGACCGATCGTCATATATTCTGACTCCGGCCACAATCCCGACAAAAACAAGCACAATCACTATTATACCGATAACCAAACTGCGATTGGACATGATGCTCCTTTTCTTAGCTTTAATCAAAAACTATTTTATCAAATATGGGAACATTAGGCAATCCGGTTGCCGGAAGAACCTTCGGAAAACGGGTTTTCTACTGACCGCAGGCCGGAGTAGACGGTGTCAATAATAATTATTCCACAGGCACGCTTTCGGGTTTACGGCGATTTTTATACAGCACCGCTTTCCACAATCCGAAATACACCGCCGCCGCCAGTACTCCCAAAACCGCAAATTCCCATTCCGAGGTTTTCATCAAAAAATTACCATAGGGCAAGCGGGAAAAAACGGCAATCGTGTTCAAAATATACCGCAGCAGGATATCGGCGGCAAAAGCGCAACCGCTGCCAACCCAGGGCAGTACCGATAAGAATCCCAACAGCATCGTCAGGGGGACAATGGGCAAAATCAGCAAATTTACCAAAGGCGCAACCACGCTCAAGCGGCCGAACGTAAACAAAATCAGCGGCAGCGTGGCAATAATGGCCGCTAGCGTCACTGCGGTCATATCCTTAACGTGGAACGGATTCGGCCAATGCTCCGTTAATCTTTCAAATAGCGGCACAAAATAAATAATACCAAGGGTCGCCAAAAACGATAATTGAAAACTTGCGTCCCAATATAAAATTCTCGGATTCACCAACAACATGACCCCGGCGGAAAAAAACAGCGCCGGGCCAGCCGCGTACTGCCGCCCCGCGGCCAAGGCAAACAGCACCGGGCTGCCCATAATCGCCGCACGGACTACGGAAGAAGACGCCCCGGCCAAAATTACAAAACCCGATATAATCAGCAAAGTCAGCCATAACCTTGCCCTGCGTCCGAGATACCATGATAAGAAGGCCAAATTATTGGCAATAATGCTGATATTATAACCGGAGATGGCAATAATGTGCGAAGTGCCTGTGGCGTTAAAATTGTCTATAATGTCTTGCGGCAGCGTTTTTCGCGCGCCGATCAAAATGCCCATAAGCAGGCTCGAACGCGGCTCGGGAAGCAGCCGGCCAATCCGGCCGGCAAAGGCGCGCTTGATCTGAAGCAACCAATCCTTGGCCATATTGAGCCGGTGATTTTTAAGCACTAAAATCTTCGGGTAGCCCATAACGGCATAGACGTTAAACCGTTCCAAATATTTTTGGTAGTTAAAATCTTCGAAATTTTCCGGCTGTTTGACGCTGCCGCTGACTACTACCCGGTCGCCGTAAGCGTATTCGGCCGCCAGAGACGTAGTCACCAGGACGCGCTGGCTAAAATGATTCGGCTGTACCGTTAAAAATTGATTACTTAAGCGGATATCCGGTTCTTCAACTATGTAACCTTCCAACTGTTGCTTGCTGCCATAAAGTCCGGCGTATTCATTAGGCCTTACGGAAGCCTGCAGCCGCAGAATCCCCAACAAGACCGCACCCAAAAAAAGCGCGCTCATGGGCACGAACTGCTTTTTGCTCCCAAAGAATAACGCTATGGCAGCGGCCGGAACAGCTAGCGCCGCCAAAGCATAAGGGCGTGGTATGTCAAACCGCGACGCCAGCCAGATGCCCAGGGCAAAGCTGACGGACAGGCCGATAAAGATTTGGGATTTGCTCAGCGATGGCAAAAGTTTTCATTTTGGACTTATGGCCTCTGTTAATGTTCTCTTGAAGGCTGCCTGCCAGGGCAGGCAGCCTTCAACTGATTGAAAAAAGTTTTTGCTTCGACGTTGTCCCTTTGAGCAGCCGTACCTGATATTTTTTCACGCCAAAATGTTCAGCCAACGCGCTAATTACCGCTTCGTTCGCCCTTCCCGCCACAGGCGGCGCGCTCACGTATATGTGCAAAACTTGCCGGTCTCCGCTCAAGGCGGATTTGCCTTCGGCGGAGACTCGGGGCCGTTTGGAATTGGGATGGACGATTACAGTAATATTCATTGACATAAATGACATAATTGCACAAAATTGCCATAAATATAAAATGAAGACTGGTAATTACGGCAATCACGTCGGTTGTGTCAATTATGTTCAATCATAATTTTTCTTTATACTTTTCCAAAAAAATTGGCCATTGGGAATGGATATCGTCGGCCGCGGGCAGGTCCCCCAAGCGAAACCACTTCACCTCATCCATTTTATGCGGTTCCCCGTTCTTAACCGATACGGGATCAACCAAGACCTTAAAATCCAACGCGATCCAGTGCGTAGGCATGCCATTATGCAGGCGATGGACATCGCGGTAGCCTAAAAATTCAAAGCCCAGAACTTCAGTACAGTATTCTTCCATAATTTCCTTGCGCAGCGTCTTTTCTATGGTATCGTGGAGCTCCACGCCGCCGCCGCCAATGTCCCACCTCCCCTGCTCATCGCGGGCCTGTTTGGACCGCTT
>JAJYJE010000008.1:0-5814 GCA_021789715.1 bacterium
TTTTGTCGAAATTGACGGACGGCCGCGCGTGGAAGATGTCACTCAAAAAATCAATCAATCATTAGAACTGGAATAGCCACAAATTCAAAAAACAACATAACAATTTAACAAGCCTGTTATATTAAATTGTTTAACTGTTAAGCCGGACCATGGCCAAGCAACCTCTAAATCTCATACTCCTCGGCGACCCTGCCGCGGGCAAAGCCACGCATGCCGCGTATCTTTGCAAGCGCTACAATATGGTCGATTTAGACATGGGCAAAGAATTACGAAAGCTCAAAGAACGCAGCAAAGCGTTTGAAGCCAAGCTTAAAGGCACTTATAACAGGGGCAATCTCACCCAGACCTCCATTGTCCGCGGCATCTTACAAAAGAAAATCTTTAGCACGCCTAAAAACAAAGGCATCCTGTTCGACGGCAATCCGAAAATGATCGGCGAAGCTAAACTGGTAGCTAAATGGCTCAAGGACCAGGGCCGCGCCGCGCCCTTGGTTATTTATATGAGCATTCCCATGAAAGAAACCGTCCGCCGCATGACCGAGCGCAAGGCTGACTTTGCGGGAAAATTTGGCCGGCGCGACGACGACAACGCCGCGGCGCTCAACAATCGCGTCAAATACTACCGCAAAAACATTACCGAGGTGGTGGCTTATTTTGGCAAAATCTACCGGTATAAAAAAATATCGAGTAACGCCCCTGTGCCAAAGGTAAGAAAAATTTTGGTTAGACTGATTGAAAATTACCGGGCGGACAATCCGCATATTAAATGAACTTAAGGACGCCTTCCAAGAACCCAATGACAAAACACGGCTGGATTAAAACCGGGGAAGAAATTAACACGATAGCGGAAGGCGGCGAGGTCCTCCGCGATATTTTACTGCGGACTGCCGCTCTGGCGAAACCCGGCGCTTCCACCTGGGAACTCAATGAATTTGCCGACCGGGAAATAGTAAAGGCAGGCGGGCGGCCGAGCTTTAAAGGCTATGGGCCGAAAAAAAATCCGTTCCCTGCGGCGCTCTGCACGTCGATTAACGACGTTGTCGTCCACGGCATCCCGTCGCGCGAGGCAATCTTAAAAAACGGCGATATCATCAGCCTCGATATCGGCATGGAATATAAAAACTTATACACCGATACCGCCATGACCGTCGGAGTTGGTACGATCTCGGCAAAAGCCCAAAAACTGATCGACACAACCAAAAAAGCGCTGAATGCCGCCATTGCCCAAGCATCTGCCGGCAATACCACGGGCGATATCGCTTACGCCACCCAAAAAGCGGCGGAAACGGCGGGTTTTTCGGTAGTGCGCGACCTGGTGGGCCACGGCGTAGGCTATGACGTGCACGAAGACCCCTCCGTGCCGAATTACGGCAAGCCGCGCAGCGGTGCCAAACTGCAAACCGGCATGGTCATTGCCATTGAACCGATGGTCTGCCAGAGCGAATACTTTCTAGTAATCGACCCCGACGGCTGGACCATCCGCACCCGCGACGGGGGATTGGCGGCCCATTTTGAACACACTATCGCTATTACCGAGAAAGGGGCGCGAATTTTAACCTAAGACTAAAGGCCATTCCACAAAATTACCCGCTTTTGCGGGTAATTTTTATTTTCCGGACCGGCTCTAAGTCCGATTTTATTAAGGCGTCTTTTATTATATCAATCCTAGAAGGAGGATCTGTGCTCAAATTGACACTGCTCATTGCAGCTTTTTTAATGCTGGGCGGATCCTCGATCCGCGCAGCTGCGACCTATACGGTTACCCTAGGCGAAAATGGAATGAACACGGTCAGCCAAGCCGTCCAATTGGTTACCGGCAACGCTAATCTGTGGCGCAACCCGCGCGTGCGCGTTTATAATCTTCGTGGCAAGCTGGTCGGCAAAACCCGCCAACAGATGAGGCACCTGCGGAGCGGCACGAATATTAAAATTAGCGGCTCTTTGGTTCCGGCTTCCAAACTGATGTTTAGCCGGCCCCAGAACGCGGCAGATATTTGCGGCCGGATTAACGTAAAATTCTGCGCCAGCCGGCTTTTACTGTTTAATAGCGGCATAAACCGCACGGCCATAGAATGGGTAGTGCCGACGTATTTCCCGGCAATTCCGCAACCCGCGGTTGCGCCACCGCTTACCCAGCCGCCGGCCAAACTGCGAATTATCCGCGTCACCGTACCCAGGTCATGGCTTAGCTACTGGGAAACTTTGGCATCATTTATCGTTTTGGCGATCCTGGCAGGCCTGCTGGCGCTATTTTATCAGCGTTGGCGCGCCATGCGAGAGGACCTGGCAGACTGCCGGGCCAATCCGCACCGTCCCAGGCCGGGGCAAAATCGCGGCTTCGCGCCCCGCCAATTCTCTGGTTTATCCGTTGAAGAAACCACCATTATTGAAGAACGCGCTGGCAGCAACCAAGAATCGGCACCCAAGGCTCCGCCCCCGGAGACCAAACCAAAAATGGCGGCAAATGAGAGGTTATCAGCGGACCCGAATACGCAAGCGGCCGAGACGCCGGACCTGCCAAACATCGCCGAACCTCCGCCGGACCCGCCGCTCGAACAGCGGGCTTATACGCGCAAACTTCGCCAAGCGCTAAACCGGACGCCAAAAGAAGAATTGCTTCAAAAGCTGGAAACCGCGCTGTTGTCCCAAGGCGTTTACGCGGACAAAATCGCGCACGAACACTGGCCCGAGGCAGAAATCACCGTAAAAACCGGAGATCTCGCCGCCACGAACCGCGCCCTGACGGCTATCCGCCCGCTGCTGACCCCGCAGGCTCCGCGCACGACTTTTACCGGCGGTCAGGCTGTGCTTACAGTCCGTTTTCTCCAGCCGGAGCTCATATAGCAGTTTGAGTAATCGCAACGTCACGACATCGTTGTTTTCGAACTCGTGACACTTCCGGGCAGACAGGCTTACCCTGCCTGCCCGCTTTTTTTATGCGACTTGCCAAAGCTGATCTGAAAAAACGAAAATACTGCCATACCACAGGCCATGGCAGTATTTTGTAATTTTGGGCCTACCCGTTATTTCTTTTTTTCAATTTCGGTTTGAATTCTGGCAAGAAACTTCTTAAGCGGCAGCGCGCCCAGGTCTTTGCCTTCGCGGGTGCGTACCGCCACCTTCCACGCGGAGCGTGATCCGGCTCCGCCGGATTTGGCTTCCTTCTCTCCCAGGATCAGCTGATAGGGAATCTTTTGCATTGCCGCTTCGCGGATTTTCTTGCCGATAGATTCGTCGCGGTCGTCTAATTCGGCCCTCAAGCGCAAGTTATCAGCCGTCAGCTCTTTGAAAACTTTCTTGGCGTACGCGTTCTGCTTTTTGGAAATCGGCAGGACGGAAATCTGCACAGGGGACAGCCACAGCGGCAACATACCGGCATAATGTTCGATCAGTAAACCAATAAAACGCTCCAAGGAACCGTAAATCACCCGATGTACGACCACGGGAGTCTTCCGGTTACCATCCTTGTCCACATATTCCAAGCCAAACCGTTTTGGCTGCTGGAAATCGAGCTGGATGGTCCCTGTCTGCCATTCGCGGCCCAGAGCATCTTTCATCAAAATATCGATTTTTGGGCCATAAAAAGCGCCGTCGCCTTCTTCAATAAAATACTCCTTGCCGCTTTTTTCCAAAATTCGTTTCAGCGCGGCCTCGGCTTTGTCCCAGGTCTTGATATCACCCAAAAAACCTTCCGGCCTGGTACCGAGGCGATAGCGATACTGCATCTTAAATATGCCATAAAATAGTTTAGCGATTTTAAAAATTTCGCCAAACTCGCTTTCGATCATATCTTCGGTAATATAGTTATGGGAATCGTCCTGGCGGAACGAACGGACCCGCAATAACCCATTCAGCGTGCCGGCCAATTCGTAGCGGTGCAAAATATCGGTATCGGACAAGCGAAGCGGTAGATCCTTGTAACTGCGCAAGCGGCTGCCGAACACCAGCATGGCATTCGGGCAGTTCATGGCTTTTACCCCATAGACATCATTTTCACCCATATCAGCAATAAACATATTCTCCTTATAGTGATCCCAGTGGCCGGAAATTTCCCACAATTCTTTTTTATTGACCAAGGGCGCCGAAATTTCCTGATAACCTCGCCGGGCATGCTCGGTGCGCCAAAATTGCAGCAGTTCGTTCAGCACCACCATTCCTTTAGGCAACCAATAGGGCTCGCCTGGCGCCGTCGGGTGGAACATAAACAAGTCAAGTTTTGGGCCGAGCACTTTATGGTCGCGCTTGGCCGCCTCCTCAAGCTGCTTCAAATAAGCCTGCAACTCATCTTTAGTCTCGAACGCCAAGCCGTAGATGCGCTGCATCTGGGGATTTTTCTGGTCGCCTCGCCAGTAAGCGCCGGAGGCGCGGTCGAGCTTAAAAGCATCGGTGCGGATGCGGGAAGTACTATCCACGTGTCCGCCGCGGCAAAGATCGATAAACTTGCCGGTTTGGTAAAGAGAAACTTTTTCAGGAGATCCCGGATCCGCCTTTCCACTTTCCACTTTTAACTTTTCACTGTTCAATATCTCATCCGCTTTAGTAGTCCCGAACTTTTCGATATCTCCAATCAACTGCACTTTAAACGGCTGGTTCCTGTCCGCAAAAAACTTTTTTGCTTCCGCCGTCGTCATTTCCTGCCGCTCGAACGCCAGCTTTTCCTGAACCAGCGCCCGCATCCGCTTTTCCAGCTTCGACAGGTCTTGCGGAGTCAGGGAGCGGGGGAGCAAAAAATCATAGTAAAAACCGTTCTCAATAACCGGCCCCACGCCAAGCTGGGCCTTGGGAAACATTTCCAAAACCGCGCTGGCTAAAATATGGGCAAGCGAATGGCGAAGATTGTGAAGTTTTTGATTCTGTTCCATAAAATCCCATTCATGTTCAAAATGCAAAAATCAAAATGCAAAATGACAATTAACAAATGAAAATAACTGTCCGCCGCGGCGGACTCCAAAATTTCCCACTTTGATTTTTTAATTTTAATTTGCTTAAAAAATACAAAACCCCAGAATCCAGCTTTCGATCGTTAGATCAAAAACTAAATCCTGGGGTCTCGTCGCTCCCCCTAGTGTTAAGCTCGGGAGAGTATAAGACGTTTCCGTCCCAGTTCTCCCGCTTTTCTTTTACGAATGGTTTCGACATTCATCCGCTACTTAAAAAACGGGACTTTGACCTGCGAGTCTCTAGAACCGCGCAGATTCATATTCATTTGTTTCAAGCTCCACGGTTGGTAGCCGTATCAGCACTTGAAGAACTGGAGTAACTATAGCATCTTTGGAGCTAACAAGCAAGAATGTTTTCCACAGCAGGTACCGTGCACAATGCAAGGAATTTCAGGCTTATTTATGGCAAAAATCCGCTCGCCATTATTTTAAGAAAAATTAACAACGAATTGACGGACGAAAATTTTTAGCTTACAGTATTAGCTATGTCGGCTGACACTCTAGGAAAGATTTTTATGCTAGTTCCGGTGATTGCCTCTATTACTGCGGCGGCGGCAATTTATCCGAACCTGGCAAAACGGCTCCACCGTCTCCAGCGCGAGCAGCGGCGGCAGCGCATCTGCCAGCAAGTTCCGCTATAAAGACATAAACACGGAGGACAAAAATGCCAAGTCGGTATTTGGCCGGTATGGCGGCCATCATAGCTGTGGGAGTAGCTCTGTGCAGCTATTTCCATGCTCCGAAGTGGGGACTATTGCCGTTCGCGGCGATAGCGCTTTACGTTCTTTGTAAGGCTCCTCAAAAAAACTTCGGCGGATAATTTTCGCGCGGCAATACCGGCCGCACTCACGCGAACCCATTTCGTTTAATTCGA
>JAJYJE010000008.1:5824-12728 GCA_021789715.1 bacterium
CACCAAAAGCACAAGCGGGGCAGCACTGACGCATCTAAGTCTGCTCCGCTCTTTTTATTTGGCATCAATAGCGCGAATAGCGCCGCGGCCAGGCTAATCCGTTTATCGCATCCGGGTTAATGTATTTTAACCCACATCCACCATATCGATCGCGCCTACCGAGCGTAACTCGGACATCAGTTCGTTGTTCATCCTCACTTGGGACTGAGTCTTTATTCTTTTGGCGCCGGCGCCCGTGCCGATCGACAGGTAAACCTGAACATTGCCGGGATACCGCAACAGGATGTCGCGAATCTGGTTCAGCGCGTCCTTATTGGCCAATTGCCGCATATGCAACACCACCTGCCTGTTCTTTTCCATTTCCGCCAAAGCCATCGCATAGAGCTCGTCATTCGGCAGCTCCTTAATCTCGTCCGCGATTAATTTGAATTCCTCGTCCTTATCGGACAGGCGGCCGGTAACCTGGACAATCCGGTCATTTTCCAAAAACGGCAAAGCCCGCTCCATAATCTTGGGAAAAACCAATACTTCTATGCTGCCGGCCATATCTTCCAGAGTAAAAAACGCCATGGGGTCGTTTTTTTTAGTCAGCGTTCGCTTAAGGCGCGAAATAATTCCGCCCATAACCACGCCGGTCCCAAGCTGGTCCAAAGACAGGCTCTTGCTCTGCTGGAACGATGACAGCACCTGTTTGTAGCTGTCGAGGGGATGGGCGGACACGTACATCCCCAAATGCTCTTTTTCCCACACCAGCCGTTCTTCCTTGGAAGCCGCCGGTACCTGGCGCAGCCGCAATCTGCCCATTTGCATAGCCTTGCCAAACAGCGATGACTGTCCGCTGGTTTGATCCTTAAAATATTCGCGGGTAAATTCCAGGACCTCTTCGGTGTTTGCCAGCAGCTGGCCGCGTTCGCCAAAAGCATCAAGAGCGCCGGACTTTACCAGGGCTTCCCAGGATTTTTTATTGAAGTTCTTGGTATGTATGCGGATCAAAAAATCTTCCAATGCGGCAAACGGCTTGCCGGACGGGCGCGCTTCTTTAATCCTGTCAATAACGTCGCTGCCCAAATTCTTTATCGCGTTCAGGCCGAAACGGATGGTATGGCCATCGACCACGGTAAAATCGTCGAGCGACTCATTTACGTCCGGCGGCAGCACTTTAATCCCCAAATTTTCGCAGTCTTCCACGGCCTCGTAAATTTTGTCTTCGTCGCCGCTTTCTGCCGTCATTAGCGCGGCCATAAACTCCACCGGATAATTAGCCTTCATATAAGCCGTCTGATATGACACGACGGAGTAGCTGGCCGAGTGAGACTTGTTAAAACCGTAGGCCGCGAACGGCTCAATCCAGGTCCAAACCTGGGTGGCTTTTTCCAAACTCCAGCCGGACGTTTTCATGCAGCCGTCGATAAACTTGACTTTCTGTTTGGCCATTTCCTCAGGAATCTTTTTGCCGACGGCCTTACGGAATTTGTCGACCTCTTCCCAGGAATAGCCGGCCAAATCATGGGCAACGGTAAGCAAATCGTCTTGATAGACAAGTACGCCATAAGTGCGGCTTAAAATCCGCTCGAACGCCGGGTCAAGGTACTCAATCAAGGCGGGATTGTGCTTGCGCGCGATATAGTCGGGAATAAACTGCATCGGACCCGGCCGATACAGGGCGATCATGGCCATAATGTCAAAAATATTGCTCGGCTGCAGCTCGCGCAAATACCGCGTCATTCCGCTGCTGCCCATTTGGAATACGCCGAACGTCAAGCCGTCGGACAGGAGTTTAAAAGTCTTGGGATCGGGGTGGGGAAGATTATAAATGTCGATTTTGACTTTATGCCGCGCTTCGGCAATTTTGACGGCCGCTTCCAAAATGGACAAGTTGCGGATGCCAAGCAAATCCATCTTAACCACGCCTATGGCCTTGCTGCCGTTGGCGTTAACGTCAAGCGCGTACATATCGTACTGGGTAATAACGCGGTCGCCGTCCGGTTCTTTTTGCAGCGGCATATATTCGGTGAGGGGATCGGGAGTTACGACAATACCTGCCGCATGCACGCTGGCATGCCGCGCGTTGCCCTCGATTTTTTTAGCCACAGTAAGAAGCGAGCGGGTTTCAGGATCGCGCTTGTAAATCTCATCCAGTTCGCTGTTCATTTCCAAAGCTTTATTGAGCGTCATATGAAAACCCTGCTTGCCTATGGGTATCATTTTGGCGATCTGATCGCACTTGGAATAAGGCACCCCGAGCGCCCTGCCGACATCGCGCACTGCCGCCCGGGCCATCATTGTCCCGAACGTGATAATTTGCGCCACCTTATCTTTGCCGAATCGCCGCGTAATGTACGCGATCGCTTCGTCGCGCCGGTTGTCGGCAATATCCAGGTCAATATCGGGCGGAGTGGGGCGGTGCATGGTCAAAAACCGCTCAAACGGCAGTTCGTAATACACGGGATCCACATTAGTAATTCCTAAAATATGCCCGACAATGCTGCCGGCGGCCGAACCCCTGGTATTGGTAATGGCGCCGATACTGTGGGCGCCCCGGACAATATCCGCCACCATCAAAAAGTAAGTATCAAAACCTTTTTTAATGATAATATTCAGTTCGTAATCGATACGTTCCTGAATTTTCTCCGGAATTTTGCCTTCCTGGCCGTATAGCGGCATCGCCTTTTCGTATGTAATCTGGCGCAAATACTCGTCCGAAGTA
Organism: bacterium; assembly: GCA_021789715.1. GTDB lineage: Bacteria > Patescibacteriota > Doudnabacteria > UBA920 > UBA920 > JAJYJE01. The sequence continues at coordinate 8,532 of JAJYJE010000008.1, forward strand.
AGCCCGGGAGGGATTTCGACCTGGGGAAAGTAGCGCTGGTCAATTTTGATATGCAGATCGCACTGCCCGGCAATTTCCTGAGTGCTCTCGAGGGCCTCGGGCACGTCGGCAAACAGCTCCCGCATTTGCTCCGGGCTTTTGAGCGACAAGTCATAGCCCCGCATGTCCAGCCGGTCCTGGTCGTTGACCGTGCGGCCGGTGCCGATGCAGACTAACACATCCTGAGCTTCAGCGTCTTCGGGATTAATATAGTGGCAATCGGCCGTGGCCACCAGCGGGACCTTATGCATGCGGGCCAAGTCGATCAGCCTGCCATTCAGTTCCTCTTCGCGCTCCCTGTCTTCGGCCCCGCGGGCGTTGCGCTGGATTTCCAAATATAGGCGCTCACCGAAAATCTTTTGATATTTGCGTAGCGTCTCCGCCGCTTCCTTGGGGGTTTTGGCCATAACCGCCCGGGCGATTTCCCCGCGCTGGCAGCCGGACAGGGCTATCAAACCGGCGTTATATTTGGCTAAAATCCGCAGGTCGATGCGGGGCTTGTAATAAAAACCTTCCAAGTGGGCCACGGTGGTCAGTTGAATGAGGTTTTTATAGCCTTCCTCATTCTGGGCAAGCAAGATCAAATGGTGATAGTCAGCATCCCCACGACCTTCTTTGTCAGAAAGACTGCGCGGCGCCACGTACGCTTCCAAACCGACGATCGGTTTTACGCCGGAATCGCGGCACTTGGTGTAAAACTCGATTGTACCGTACATTACGCCGTGGTCGGTAAGCGCCACGCTGTCCATCCCCAGCTCTTTGACTCGGTCAACCAGCGGGTCGATTTTAGACAGCCCGTCAAGCAAAGAAAAATGAGAGTGGCAATGAAGATGGGTGAATTTCATAAGCAGCAATCCCGAATATACAAATCAACATAACATAGACGGATTATTGGCTGTTAAATTATTGGAAATTGAATGACCGAAAGATCCTTAGGGCCGCTTTCAATCCTTCCATCATTTAATCCTTTAATCTGATTTGTATATATGACTAAATTTATATATCCGCGAACACTGCAATCATATTATCAAAAACCGCCGCCTTTTGCTATAATAACCATGGAAAACCAACACTACACAAATGTCGCTTTTAAAAGACAAAGTCGAACTGGATATTGATCTGGCCGAGCTGCGCGCCAAGCAGGCTTTAGACAGATTTCCGCCGGTACTGCGCTGGATACTCATTATCTGCGTTATTGGCACCATACCGGCGTACTACATAGCCAAAAACGCCTCTGCCGGCTTCTGGGGCGGCCGCTATAAGGCCCTGATGATTTCGGCGCGGCCAAGCTTTACCAATCCCCAAAATCCCAAACAATCCGACGTCTCTCTCACGAAAGCCAGCGATAACACCTACGGCGCGGCGATTTTAATCAGCAACCCGAACCTCAGCCTCAGCCTTCCTCCGACACCTTATACGTTTACGTTTTTTGACAATACCGGCTCCCAAGTCTATCAAGAATCCGGCACTCTATTCCTCCTGCCCAATCAAAGCGCATATGTGGTAGCGCCGCGCTTTACCAGCCAAAGCGGCGTGGCCCGGGCCAATTTTGCTTTTACCTCGCCGCTTAACTGGCAGAAGCGGGCCAACATTCCCAAAGTGGATATCCAGGCCAGCCAGCCCAACAGCTATAACCAAATCCAACCGCCGGCTTTCGTTGCCGAAGGCTCTTACTTGAATAATAGCCCTTACCAACTCGCGCAAGTGCGCTTAGTATTCCTCGTGTACAATTCCGGCCATAACATTGTCGGCGTCAGCGAGCGCACGGACTACACGATTGCGCCTTACGAGCGCCGCGGCTACAAGCAGATCTGGCCCAATATATTCGCCGGCCCTGGAACGGCAGTAAAAGTTTTTTCCTATACCGACCCGCTTGATCCGGCAAATCTAAACCTACCCGCAGCCTCCGGCAGTCCGGCATCGGATCTGAGCAGACCGGCATTAAGTAAATAGTGAACGGCAGGTAGTAAATATGCCCGCGGCAGGCAGCATCGCCTGCCAACTCACTGTCAGCCGCCTACTTTTCTATGTTTTCCTTTTTCCGCAAATTCCGCTATTTTGACGTTCCGCTTCACATTGTGGCGTTCCTAATTGCAATCGCCGGCCTGGCGCTGCTCTATAGCACCTCGATAGTTGGCGACGCGGGTACGTCGATATTTTGGCGTCAAGCCTTATTTTTCGCGGTAGGCGCTATCGCTTATTTTTTCTTCGCTTTTTTTGATTATCACACGCTCGCCAAGGCCAACCGGATCTTATATGTAGCCTTGGTCGGAATTTTATTCTACCTGCTAATTTTCGGCTCGCTTATCCGCGGCGGCCGCCGCTGGGTTAGCGTGGGCCTGTTTAGCCTGCAACCGGCGGAATTCGCCAAGCTGATCGTTCTGCTCGGCCTGGCTCGGCTGCTGTATTTGCAGCGGGGGAAAATCAATTCCTGGAAAAGCATTGCCTGGTCGTTCCTGTACGCGCTTATTCCCGCCGCCCTGATAGTGGTGGAGCCTGACTTGGGGTCAACACTGGTTATTGTCTCCATTTGGGCCGGGATTTTGCTTATTAGTCCGATCCAAAAAAAATACCTGGCCGTGCTGTTTATCGCTTTTGTGCTCGTAAGCGGCATAACCTGGAAATTTTTCCTTAAAGATTTCCAGCGCGCCCGTATTGAAGTTTTTTTGAACCCTGCCCTTGATCCCAAGGGCAGGGGGTACAATGTCAGGCAGGCAACCATTGCCGTAGGCAGCGGCCAGATATTCGGCAGCGGCCTGGGCAAAGGGATGCAGAGCGAAAACAAATTTTTGCCCGAAATGCAGACCGATTTTATTTTTGCGGCCAGCAGCGAGGAAATCGGATTCTTGGGCTGCTCCGTGCTGTTGGCTCTTTATTTCTTTTTGTTCATGCGGTTAATTTTAATCTCGCGAAAAGCCAAAGACGATCTGGGCATGTACATAGCCGGCGGCGTGTTTTTTTTGCTATTTGTCCACGTCATTATAAATGTGGGGATGAACATCGGCATGCTGCCGGTTACCGGGATTCCACTGCCCTTTTTTAGCGCCGGAGGGAGCTCTTTAATTGTTACCCTGTCGGCGCTGGGAATCGTCCAGAACGTGGCGATCCAATCGAAAGCTTTGAGATTCTAATCTTAGTGTGTTACAATTGTAATGAACACGGATCCATTACTGATGCGCACGGATCCGTGGTCCGTGTTAATCCGTATTTTATCAGTGTAACCCGCCTCCTATGAAAAACTACGATATCAAGAAAATTATGGAATGGCTCGGCTATATATTAAAATGCCCGATATGCGGCTATAAGTACAACTTGAGCAACACCAAAATTATCGACAGCCAGCAAGATGAGATATTTAACGAAGCCAAAATTTTGATGCACTCCGATTGCGCCAAATGCAAATCGTCGGTGATGTTTAACGTTGAAATTCGCGGCCCCGAAGTCTTTTCCGTAGGCATGGTCACGGACTTAACCGGCACCGATAGCAACCGCTTCAAGGACAAGCGGCCGATTTCCACCAACGACGTATTGAATATCCACAAGGAAATCCGGAATTTCAAAGGAAGCCTGGTGGAACTGCTCGCAAAAAAATGACAGTTTGCCCAACCGGCCCCGGGCCGGTTGTTTTAATTTTATTTGCGACAGGAGATTGAAACGCTGCTGCAACCCCGCGAACCCTTGCTAAAATCCGGGATTTCCTATATAATAATCCAGCATAAATTTTAAGGTTGAGAGTAGGGAAGCGGTTACCGCCTAAACGATGGCAACCCAAGCCCGATGGTAAACCCATAGAAAGTCCCAAGCAATGGACAAATTGCAACTTAAGGCGCAGGCGCGCGACGGCAAAATCACTCCGGCCAAGGTCCGCAAAGCCGGGCAATTGCCTGCCGTGTTGTACGGCCATAACATCAAAAACCAGAGCCTGAGCGTCAGTGCCGCGGATTTTGACAAAGTCCTCAAAAAAGCCGGGGAAAGCACCATTATAGATTTGGTTACCGGGGACGGGAAGGCGCATCCGGTTTTAATCCACGACATCCAAAACCATTACCTCACCTCCAGGCCGATTCATGTCGACTTCTACGAAGTCAGCATGACTGAGAAACTTAAAACCAAAGTCACCTTGGAATTTATCGGCGAATCCTTTGCTGTAGATCGGAA
>JAJYJE010000009.1:0-10605 GCA_021789715.1 bacterium
TCCACTTTCCCGATTTTTTTCATCCGCTTCTTCCCTTTTTTCTGTTTGTTGAGCAATTTCATTTTGCGGGTGACGTCGCCGCCGTAGAGATAGCCGGTAACGTCTTTGCGGAGGGCGGAAATAGTTTCGCGGGCAATGACTTTGCCGCCTATGGCGGCCTGAAGCGCTATTTCAAACTGGTGGCGCGGAATTAATTGTTTTAATTTTTCCACCAGCTCTTTGCCATCTTGGTGTGCCGTGGAGCGGTGCATAATTGTGGCCAGTGCCGCGACTGGCTCGCCGGCTACCAGAATATCCACCTTAACCAAATCCCCGGTCCGTTCTTCCAGAAAATCGTAATTTAAGGAAGCGTAGCCTGAAGATACGGATTTTAATTTGTCGTAAAAATCCAAAATAATCGTGGAAAGCGGCATTTCAAAATGCATATCCACCCGGCTTGAGCCGATATATTTGATGTCTTTCGATATCGCGCGCCGCTGCGTGGCGATTTCCATAATCGGGCCAATGTAATCGGTCGGCGTTAAAATGTTTACCCCCATCCAGGGCTCGTACATTTCTTTAATAACAGCCGGGTCCGGCATTTCGGCGGGGTTATGGATGTAATTTTGGGTGCCGTCGGTTTTGACTACGCGGTAAGCCACGCTCGGCGCTGTCAGCACCAGGTCCAGGTTGTACTCGCGGCTTAAGCGTTCCTGGACAATATCCATATGGAGCAGGCCCAAAAATCCCGTGCGGAAGCCAAAACCGATGGAAGGAATATTGATCGGTTCGAAGTCCAAAGCGGCGTCGGAAAGCTTAAGTTTTTCCATAGCGTCGCGCAGCAGCGGGTAATCGTCGCCGCTGACCGGAAATATCGTGGCGTAAACCATTGGCTTGACGTGCTTGTAGCCCGGCAAGGCTGCGGCGCTGTTTTTTGCAGCCAGCAAAGTCACGGTATCGCCAACGCGCGCCTTGGAGACATCGCGCAGGCCCGTGACGATATAGCCGACCTCGCCCGTCAAGATGCCGTCTGATTTTTCCATTTTCGGATGAAAGTAGCCGACCTCCAGGCTTTCGGCCTCGGTCTGGCTCCCAAGCATAAAAATTTTTTCGCGGTTTTTTAGCGATCCCTCAAAGGCGCGGACAAACACGACCACGCCGCGGTGAATGTCGTATGTGGAGTCAAAAATTAATCCTTTAAACGGTTTGGTAAAATCGCCGGCGGGGGGCGGCACTCTTTCAATAACTGCTTTTACGATGTCCTCCACCCCTTCGCCGGTTTTGCCGGAGGCGTAAAGGATTTCGTTTTCTGTAAAGCCGAACGCGTCTTTCAATTCCCGGGCCGTTTTTTCGCGGTCGGAATTGGGCAGGTCAATCTTGTTAACCACCGGGATTAGCGTCAAATTATGCTCGAGCGCCAAGTAGACGTTAGCCAAAGTTTGCGCCTCAATGCCTTGCGTGGAGTCCACGACTAAAATCGCGCCCTCGCAGCAGGCCAGGGAGCGGCTGACTTCGTAGGAAAAATCCACATGGCCGGGGGTATCAATTAAATTTAAGATATAGGATTGGGGGGGGAGGGATGGGTGGAAATGATTGTTTGAGGAATATTCCATTCTTACGGGCTGCAGCTTTATGGTGATTCCCCGTTCGCGTTCCAAATCCATCTGGTCAAGCAGCTGGTCCTTCATTTCCCGCTTGCTGACCGTGTTGGTGATTTCTAAAAGACGATCGGCCAGGGTGCTTTTCCCGTGGTCGATGTGCGCAATAATGCAAAAATTTCTGATGTTTTCTTGCCCAGGCATGCAGTGATTATATCAGAATAAATGCCGCCGGGAAAGATGCCCTATGCTTTAAAAAAACGGCCGATAACCGCAGTCACGCTTTTTATTTGGGAAAGTTTTAACAGACGCGCCGCGGCAAAAAACGCGGCTGCGGCTGCCAGAGTCGCGGATCCTGCCTGCACCAGAAGGCCCAGGGTAGTTCTGGTGTTGACCAGCGGCGCGAAAGCATAAATCGCCGCGTAACCTGTTAACCCCATGGCCAGGCTGGCAATTAAGATCTTGGCCGTAGTCCGGGTTAAGCTGGCGTCAAATTTGTCCAAAGCCAGGCTGTTGGCAGCCAGGTCTTTGGATAGGGCCGCGTGCAGCAGCGCGTAAAGCGCGGCGCAATTTATCAGGCTGGCGATGGTAAAGCCCAGAGCGATGCCCTCTACTCCCCCGGTTTGCATTCTAAAATTAAAAATGGAAATCTGGACATGCCAGGTAAAAGCATTGACACCGAGCCAATATGAAAAGGCGATATTTAGAGCCAAGGATAGCAAATTGATGATGACCGGAGTTTTGGTGTTATGGCGGGCGTAAAAAGCGCGCGCCAAAACGGGCAGCAGCCCTTGGGCGAACAGCGATATGGCGAATATCCCCAGCGTGTTAAAAGTCGCTGTCGTATCGGCCCAGTTAAACCTGCCCGCTCCGTACGCCAGCCGGACAATGTATGCGCGGAATAATAAAACAAATATTGTGGCGGGGACCATAAAGAACATTGTCCGGTTGATGCTGTCGCCCAGAGTTTGGGAGAATGCCTCGTGATCGCCTTTGATATACTGCTCGGACATTACGGGAAAGGCTGCGACGGCTATGGCTACGGCAAAGACATTAACGGGTACGGCCCGCAAATTATTGGCCAGATTCAGCACGGCAATGGTTCCCGCCGTAAGAAGAGAGCCGATCACCGAGCCGACAAGCAGGCTGATCTGGGAAGTATCCAGGCCGAATATCCGGGGGATAAACAATTTGCCGAACTTGCGTACGGCTCCGTCGCGGATATTCCAGGCCCATTGCCAGCGGAATCCCAGCCGGACCGCCTCCAGTAATTGCGCGGCAAGATGCAGCAAAGCTCCAAAAATAACGCCATAGCCCAAACCTTTTAATCCGAAAATCGGATAAAAATACAACAAGCCGAAAATGATCCCGAGATTATACAATACGGGAGCTAAATTGGCGATCAAAAACCGCTTTTGTGAATTTAGGATGCTGCCAAATACGTTGGAAGCGGTAAAAATGACGGGTGAAAGCAAAAACAGCCGCGTCAGCATTAAAGTTTGAGCGAACTTTTCCGGCGGAAAACCCGGCACGAGCAGGCGGGTTAACTGAACGGAAAACGCGTAGAGAACCAGGCACGCCGCTGCCATGAGCAAAACGGAAGCGTTTAAAATAGTGTTGGCAATGTGGTAGGCGTGCTTTTTGTCTTTAATCAGCCATTCGGTAAAAATGGGGATAAACGCGACCGATAAGGTTCCCAGAACCAGAAGATTATATATGAAATCAGGGATATGGAAAGCGGCGTAGTAGACATCCAGCGTATTGCCGGCCCCAAAGTGTCCGGCGAACAGCCGGTCGCGCAAAAATCCGGTAAAAGCGGAAGCGAGGGTTAAAAGCCCGATAATCGCCGCGGCTTTGTTAAGATTAAAGTCATCCTCCAGGCTGTGAAGTTTTTTAATCATAAAATCCTTACCTGCGGCTCGAAAAGCGGGTTATGAGTTATTAACGCCTTTCCAGCACCACACCAAGCAGTATGTCTTTGTCAAATTTAAAATTTATTCGGAAATTGTCTGCGTCTGTGCTGTCCGGCGAAAAACTTTCCCAAAGCAGCCGTCGGCCGGAAAAGTCGACCTCGTAGCTCATGTTGGCGGGCAGGGCGCCGATTTGTTTTTGCAGCATTAGGCTATAGCGGTCAATAGGGTTTAGGCTGAACGGCAGGCGGTATGTCAGGCTTACGGTTTTTGTTTCACCGCCGCCGACTGTCAGCCAATTGCCAAAAAATGTCCGTCCCGCTTCCTGGCCGATGCTGGTACCGGAGACAAGATCGGTAACAATACTCTTCTCCCACGCGGCTACGTCCGGGTCGATTTTTTCTCCCGGTGTTGCCTGGGGCGTTGTTGTATTATAATCAAAACCGCTGTTAGATATCAACTGCGAACCTAAAGGCACAAAAATTCGGATAAAACTGGTATTGCTTGTGCCGGGTAAATCGGGCATCGTGTTGGTTTTGGTCAGGGTTAATTTGTCGGTGACGCTGCCGTCGGAACCTATCGTGGTTTTGAGAGCGATATCTTGATGAATGTAAAGATCGGTTTTGCTGCCGTTAAGATTGCTGGAGTTTACGCTTAGGAAATCCCTGTCGGTAGCCTGAAAGTCTCCCCCCCAGTCGAAGGACTGAATTAGTTGTTCCGTTTCGGAGTCGCGCGAATAAAGCACAATCTGTTTCTGGTTTAAGTTATCCTGCAGCGCCTGCAACACGGCTGGCCAGCGATCTTTGGGCAGCGAGCCGACCTGTTTGAGCAGGACAGGTACAAGATCGGCTAAAATTTGCTTCGGCCGGTTATCGATTTTGCTATATTCGACCGAAGATTCCACTTGCGTCATTTCTACAAAATTATCGGATGTTAATGTTACGTTATAGCGGGGCAGCGTAATGGGGCCGGTTATGGCCAAAAGATCCTGAACCAGGCGGGGTGTAATGGCGATTATGTCATCCGGGGTCTCCCCTCCCTCCAGCTCGTAGAAGTTGGAAATTTTTTGTGCGGACTGCGGCCAGGACGCAAACCAGTTTGAGTCCCGCAGAAACCACCGGTTATTGACGGCAAACAGGGGGAACGGCGGGCGGATTTTTTCCCGCAGCTGCCCGTCAAGGTCGTAAATGCTGCTGACGCGCAGGGAGGTTACGGCGGCGTTATTGACCGTAATGTCGCCGTATGTCCCCATAAAACCTCCGGTTGGCCTCAGTTCGTTATTATTCTCCAGCATAACCAAAACATGCCGGTTTCCGTTTAAAAGATCGGTTCCCAGGTTAAGTACATCACGCAGGCTGTGGAAGGATTTTTGTATATTATCAAAATTATTCTGGGCAAGCACCAGTTTCTCGCGATATGCCGACGGCAACGAGTTGGGGTTTACTTGTTTCAGCAGGTTATTTGCCTGATCGAATTTATTGATAGCCGAATCTAATTGTGCGGAAATTTCGTCCAAGCGAATGGGTGATCCGTCAGGCGACTGCAGTCCGGCGGGAGTTAAACGCAAACCGCTCAACTGTTTGTAGTCGCGGGCAAGGTCCAGGCCAGCTGAAGCAATAAGGGAAGCGGCCCGGAAAACCGCGTCAGAATCTTTTTTTTGCGGCAGCAGGTTCAGCAGTTCGTTCAACGCGAAGCCCTGTTCCTGCAGCTGCTGTCCCCCCTGAGAAAAACTTTGTTAAGCGAGTTCGAATTTACTCTCCGCTTGGTCAAAGTTTTTGTCTTGCAGATCGGCTTTTGCCTGGAGAAGTACATTTCCGGCGTTTTGTCCGACCGCGATTACCCGTTCCTTAAGCGCGATTGCTTGAGCCAGCAGCCGGAGCGAGGACAACGCGGCCAGCGCGATGACGGCCGTTAGCAGGAAGGTTGCGCCTGTTTTAAGCCACGATACCTGCTTGGCCGCTTTTGCCCGCAGCCGTACAGAATCGGCGGTGCGACCGGCTTCCTTGGACAAACACCTGCCTATGCCGAGGAACGCGCGATAAATAACCAGACCCAGGGCGTAGCACAGTTTAAAAACGGGCCAAGCGGCTGCTTTAAACAGGCGCCGCGCTTGTCCGCCGCTGCCTTTTGGTGCGCCGCTCGGAGCGATGGCGTAGTTATGGTGCGCGTAAAGTTGAAATTTCTTCTTCGGCATAGGGGATAAAGCCAAAAGCGGAACCCTGAAATTAAGCAAGACCGGCCATTTGGGTTTAGACAGTTGGAGGCTAAGCCGACGCGGACTGTCGGGAGATATTTAAGAGAATGCCGACAGCGGCTAGATTAAGCAGCAGAGAAGTGCTGCCGTAACTGAAGAACGGCAACGGAATGCCCGTAAGCGGCAAGAGATCGACCATGGCGCCTATATTAATAGCTGCTTGGATAACAATCCAAAAAGTAATGCCCAGCGCCACCATCTTTCCGAACATATCCGGCGCCCTCTTGGCTATGCCGAATCCTTGGAAAGCGAATAGCAGAAATAATGCGAGAATTACCAGTACGCGGAAAAACCCCAATTCTTCGGCCGTTACCGCGAAAATCGAATCGTTCATAACTTCCGGGAGGTAGTTATGTTTTTGCCGCGACAAGCCGTAGCCGTAACCCCATAGCTTGCCCGAACCAATGGCAAGCAAAGCTTGGTTAATATGGTAACTGATGCCTTGCGGGTCGATGCTCGGATTCAAAAAAGTCGTAAGCCGGCGCGCGCGGTAAGGTTCCAGTTTAATGAAACCGTAAAGCGCCAAGCCGGCGGATACTATTCCCCAGAAGAAATACTTCCAATCTATGCCGGCGGCAAACAGCATGCCGAACGACAAGGCTATTAAAACCAGCATGGTTCCCAAATCCGGCTGCCACAGTATGAGGCCGGCGAACAAAATAATTATCACCACCGAAGGAAGCAGGCCGAAATAAAAATCATTCAACTCGTCGCGTTTTTTTTCCACCCAAGAGGCAATATAAAAAACTATTACTAATTTTGCCAGCTCGGACGGCTGAAACGACAGGGGTCCGAGTTTTAGCCATCGGGCAGCGCCGCCGGCGGCATAGCCGAACGAGCCGGTCTTGACCAGCGCCAGCAGCAGCAATGTTCCGATAACCATTATTGGCAGTTGTTTTTGCCAAAAATGGTAGTCAATACGGGAGAAAATATAAAGAGCCACCAGGCCGAGCGCGCCTCCGTACAGCATTTGGTGGTAAATATAGTAAGTTGTTGTCCCGTAATTTTGAAACGACTGCACGGTGGAGGCCGAATAAAGCGCTGTTAACCCGTAGGCCAGGAGAAACATGGTCGTTGTGAACATCGGCCAATTGAAATCGCCTTTGATCTTACGTTTTGTTTTAAACATCGGGTTTTAGAGTATTGTTAGAAAAATCAACATATTGAAAGATTCTTTGCGCAATTTTTGAATTGCTGTCCCCGATCTTTGTAATTTTTAAACATTCCGAAACTGGCGCAGCCTGGCGACAGCAAAACAATGTCGCCACTGGCGGCAATTGGCTTGATTTGCGCGAAAATATCAGCCATTGAGCGCGCCCCTTCCAAAAGCCGGCCGGCAAATTTTCCCGCCCGGGCGATAGCCGTTTTTATTCTAGGCCCTTCCTCCCCGATCAAAATAACGGCTTTGATATTTTTCATATTAGTAACGGTTTTGCCAAGCTCGGTAAAATCGGAATTTTTGCCGGAACCCCCCAAAATCACGATTGTCGGTTCGGTAAACGAGCGCATAGCCGCTATGGCCGTTTCCGGAGTGGTTGAAAAAGAGTCGTTATAATACCTAACGCCGTCCGCTTCCGATACAAATTCCAGGCGGTGTTCCAGGCCTTTAAAATTTATTGCGGTTGTACCAATAACTTCCGGCGCCGCGCCGGCGCACTGTGCGGCCAATGTCGCAGCCATGATGTTTTCCAAATTATGGGAACCCCGGAGCTGAATATCGGATATTGGATATTGAATACCCGGCCCAATTAAGTTAGCGGCATCGGTAAAGCAGTCGACATCGGTCCGTTTCCGGCTGAAATATAGTTTTTTCCCCTCCCCATATCCCCCGATCTTCGTCGAGTTGCCAAAATCGGCATTGATAACCGCAAAATTTTTTTTAGTTTGGTATTTGGTTATGGCTGACTTGGCCTCGACGTATTCATTTTCGTCCTCGTGATAATCCAGATGTTCGCTGGTAACCATCAGCACCACGGCTATGTAAGGACTGCGGTCGAGGTCTTGCAGCTGGAAGCTTGAAAGTTCGTAAACCACCCAATCGTTTTCCGTCAATCCGTCAAGGATTTCCAGCGGCTGGGTTTCACCGATATTTCCAGTAAGATAAACGCGTGATCGGGCACGGGAAATTGGGTGTTGGAAATTTTTCTCCAATATCTCCGATGTTAAAGAAGCGGTTGTCCCCTTCCCCTTTGTTCCAGTTACTCCAATAATTTTGGCCGGGCAGTGTTCAAAAAACCACTTGGTTTGGGAAGTAACGATCGGCAGCCTGCCTTTAACAGCCGTAGTAATATTGGCTATTTTGATACCCGGGCTTCGAAATACCGCGTCAAACCCGGTTAACTCCTTAAACGCATCCGGCCCGAAAATAAAATTCAAACCCGATTTTTTGATTGCTGTCTTTTCGGTCTGGCCCCAATTTTCCCACGGCCGTTGGTCAAACAGCACGGGATTAATGCCGTGCTTCACCAAGTACGACGCGATTGCCTTGCCTTCCTGGCCATAACCCAAAACTCCCACAAGCTTTGATTCCAAGTCTTGCAATTCCATGCCTTAATTTTATCACATACCTGGATAATTTTAAAACGGCTTATTGGTAAATTTAAGCCGGTTGTCTGTATTCCCTCGAAAGCCCTCGCGGGGGTTTAGATTCCAGATATTTGTTTACTTAGTTTTAACATCCCTATTGCCGCGGCGGCAAGCAGGCAGTCGCTGGCAGAAGGGGTTAACAATAGTCCCAATAAAATATGTTGTAATTTTTTAATTTTTCCTTAGCACATACCCAGGCAGCTTTCCTGTTGGCTGGCCGCCGAATACTTCCTGGCCGTTGACGAATACATATTCGATGCCGCTGGAAAACTGGTAAGGGTTTTCGTAAGTCGCTTTGTCGCCCACCGTTGATTTGTCAAATATTACCAAATCCGCAAAATTGCCGACTTTTATCTCGCCGCGTTTTTCTAGACCGATCTTTTTTGCCGGGCCGGATGTCAGCTTTTTTATCGCTTGTCCTAAGGACAGGCCGCCGCCGCTGATCATTTGCCGCAGAAACTTGGTAGCGCTGCCAAAACATCTAGGATGGACCAGCCGGCTTTTTTCATTCAGGCTAAAACCCGCTCCGTCGGTACCGATAAACGACAACGGGTGCATAACCAATTGAGTGACCTGGTCGCTGTTAAGGTTTTTTTCAAAAACCATCACTTCGCTGCCGCCGTTTTGGACAATATGAATTACGGCCTGCTCGCTGGAAGTTTCCAGATTTTTGGCAATTTGTCCGATGGTTTTTCCCGCAAAATTAAGTTTATTGGTAGTCGAAGCGACCATTACCGATGGGAATTTTACGCCGCTGTTATTCAGGTAGGTCAGAATTTTATTTTTTTGTACCGGGTCCGCAAAGTGGCGAAGCATGGCGCTACGACCGCCTTCAATTGCCCATTTTGGGAGGTAAGAGTACAAAACTTGCCAGACCGTGTCGTACGGGTAGGCGTCAAAATGAATGTTGATTCCGCGATGATAAGCGGTTTCAATTTTTTCCAACAGTTCCGGGAACCTCGGCCAATTTTCTTCGCCCCGGACTTTGAGGTGGGAAATCTTAAGATTCACTCCGGTATTGGCGGCAATATCCAAAACTTCATCGGCAGCCTCCACAACATCACGACCTTCGCTGCGCAAATGCACGGAAAACAGGGCGTTGTGGTCCTTGATGATTTTTGCCAATTGAAACAGTTCCAGTTCGGAAATGATTATTTCGTGGGAATAAGACAAGCCGCTGCTTAACCCGAACGCTCCGGCTTTCAGGGAATCCGACAGTATCTTCTTGAGCGATTCCAGTTCCTCTGACTCAAGACTGCGAATTTGGTCGCCGACCAGTCCGCGGCGCAGCGTGGAATACCCCACCATGCTGCCAACATTGCACGCCAGTTTCTGCCGCCCTAGCGCGTTGAGAAATTCCCCGAAGGTTTGCCAGTTGACGTTTACCGCTTCCAGTGTGTGCCATTTTTGCATGGCCAGCAGCGAATCCCGGTTGAGCAGCGGCGCCAGGCTGGCTCCGCAATTACCCACTATCAGCGTGGTGTACCCCTGGCTGACCATGCCTTCCAAAGACGGGTTGTCAAAAATTTGCCAGTAGCTGTCGCTGTGGTTTTGCAGATCGATAAAGCCAGGGGCCAAAATCTTTCCCGCGGCGTCTATTACCGTTTCCGCGGCAGTAGGTATGCTCGGAGCGATATTGGCTATTTCATTACCCTGCACGGCAATATCCATTGCCTGAGGCGTATCGGAAATCCCATCGATCAGCTTGGCGTTTTTTATGAGCAGAGAATACATAAAGGGGGTTGGCAGTCAGTATTTAGCACGCAGTATTGGGGGCGGGCTAACCGCGCTATCTGCCAGCGGCTATTTATTGGGTTAACCTAAGAAGTAAATTATCACTCCGATTATAGCCATCACGGAAGCGATAATCCAGAAACGCATGGTAATTTGCGCTTCCGGCCAGCCGGTGGCCTGAAAATGATGGTGAATGGGAGCTGACAAGAATAGTTTCTTTTTAAAAACTTTGCGCCAAAATAGCTGCAGTAAGACAGATACGGCTTCCATCAGAAAAACAAAACCTATGAAAACCAGCAGAAATACCGAATTGGTAAGAAAAGCTACAACCGCAAGCAGCACGCCAAGGCCCATTGAGCCCGTATCGGTCATAAAAATTTTGGCCGGATGGACGTTAAACCATAAGAAGGCAAGCAAAGCGCCGCAGATTACCCCCAAAAAACTGACCAGATCATACTTGCCTTGAAGGAAAGCGATAATTCCGAAAGCAAAAAAGGCCCAGAGCAAAATTCCTCCCGCAAGCCCGTCTAGGCCGTCGGTTTCG
>JAJYJE010000009.1:10615-12683 GCA_021789715.1 bacterium
CGAAAAACGGCAGAAACCACACACCCAGATGCCAGGTTCCGTAGAACGGCACGTGGACCGTACTGAATCCGAGTTTGTAATAAAACCACCAGGCTCCGACCATGGCGACCAGAGCGTATAACACCAGTTTAAACCGAAATCTCAAGCCGCGGCCCTTGTGGCCAAGCTGGTTCATATCCAGCCAGTCATCAAGAAGGCCGACGAACGATGCTCCTAAAAGAGCGCCAAACGGCAGTAAAGTTTCATGTCTTGAGTAAAAATTCAGGCTGCTGAAAGACCCTAGGCGGAGGACGCGGTCCAAAAACCAAAATATTCCCAAGATAACCGTCAAAGTTCCCCAAATTAGAACCCCGCCCATAATAGGAGTGCCCGCTTTCCCGTTGTGGAGCTTGGAAAATAACGGCGTCGTCCCGTCGTCGCGAATTTTTTTGCCTATTTTATGTCGGTTTAAAAAGCTTATCCACGCTGGCGTAAACGCGATCGCGAGCAAAAACGACAGGGATGTTAAGATAAAAATTTTGGTCAGAACCGAAAATTCCATATATACCGCATTATACCACAAAAATAAAGATTAAATCATTTTTTGCACTTGATCATTCTGCGCCAAAATTAGGCGATAACTGCCCTACTGCCATACGGTTCGGTCGGCGACCAGGTTCTTAAGCAGTACCGTATCCGCTTCCCTGTCCCGGCTGCCGAGTACGATGATAATTACGTTGTGGCCGGTTCGGACGATTTTGCTGACCATTACGCCTTGCGCCCCTTCCGTATACCCGGTTTTTACCGCGTAAAGTTCTGGATATTGAGCGATGAGCCTGTTGGTGGCAACTGCATGGTAGCGCTGGCCGTCACTGCCGCTAAATGTAACCGAATTAGTTTTGCCTAAATTGGAAAAAATTGCCAGCCGCTGCGTTATTTCCACCAGTATTTTAAGGTCATCAGCCGTGGAGTAATTATCAGGATTATCAAAGCCGATGGGATTGGCATAACTGGTGTTATCCATTCCCAATTCTTGGGCTTTTTGGTTCATTAAAGTTACAACGGAAGTGCCGGTTTTTTGAGTTATGGCCTGGGCTAAAACTTGAGCTGAGTCATTGCAGGAGCCTACAATCATTGCGTTAAATACGTCGCCGGCCCGCACTTCATCGGCGTTTTTAAAATCCACTATCGGACGAATGGACGTCAATCCCGTCTTGTTTATAATAACAGGCTGGCTAAAGTCTAAGTATTGATAAGCAAGCAAGCCGGTCATAAGCTTGGTCAGGCTGGCAATTGGCAGTTTTTGATCCGGCTGCCGGCTGGCTAAGACAGTGCCGGTCTCTTGGTCGTATACCAAAAAACTTTTCGCCGAGATTTTCGCTAATTGTTCCCGGGTCAATGCCGGCGCGGCCGGCTGCGGCACGGGAGCTTTCCCGCCGCTGTACGGTCCGGCACCGGTTTGCGCGGGTCCCCGCAGGTCAATGCTTTCACCTAACACTTCAGGTTGTCCCTGGTTCTGGTTTTGGTCCTGGTATGCCCTGGTCGGAACAGCGACCGGTCCCGAAGACATTACAAAACCCGCCAGCTGAATAAAAATAAGTGCAGTCGGCAGCAGCAAACCCCATGCAATAATTTTGTGTTTTTGCCTTATAATTCGCAGGACAGATTCTGTTTGGATGTTCAATGTTATTTTATTTTACGTCTTAAGTTAATTATATCGCTTTTGTAAGCCGATTGACAAAAAATTTTTCTGTGGATAAAATGATAAGGCAAAATCAATTGCCCCTCTATTACTTATTAAACTCAAAATTATGGCCGAAATGATTTTAAATGATCAAAATTTTGACCTGGAAGTCCTGCATTCCGACAAGCCGGTTATGGTGGATTTTTGGGCGGTGTGGTGCGGGCCTTGCAAGGTGCTAAGCCCGTTGGTGGAAGAATTGGCCGGGGAGTATAACGGCAGGCTTAAGGTGGGAAAAGTCAATGTGGATGAGAATAATATGCTGGCTAATCGTTATCAGGTAATGAGTATTCCGACGTTGAAATTTTTTAAGGGCGGCAAGATAGTCGGTGAAATTATCGGCGCTGC
>JAJYJE010000010.1 GCA_021789715.1 bacterium
AGGAACCGTTTTACCAGTTCCTGTTTTTTATTGAGGTCGGAAATAAGTTTCTCTGGCGACTCCGCGGTATACATTGCCTTCTTTTCCCGCGGCACCACACTGACCAAGCCTTTTCTCTGCAAATCATCCAAAATCAAATAAGTGGTGGGCCGCTTGATGCCGGCTTTAGTAGCAATCGGGTGCACGGTGGCCGTCCCTAACTCCAACAAAGCCAGGTAAACCTGGCTTTGTTTTTCATTTAATCCAATTTGCGATAAAACCTCAAAAATTTCCATATTATTATTATATTCCTATAGTTACATTTTGTCAACTTTTCTGACAAATAATATATATTTGATATTTCAGCCTATCTTATGCGCTATTTATATTATTTTAGTAGTCACCATTATTGACTATATCAACAATTTATGGCAAAATTGCTAGTTAAAACAAAACACTCGAAAGACTGGAATGCAAAACAAGGAGGATTCATGAACAAGTTTGCAACGTTGTTTGCGGGACTCGCAATGTTGGTCGGCGCCCAAGACGTGGTAGAATTCCGTTCGGCCAGCCGCGGCGAGTATCGCTACGCGGACTGGGCGCATAACGGAAATAAATGGGCAACCGATTTGTACTATATCGGCGTCCCGGGCAACAACGAACTGTCGGCCTGCTTGGGCTACCAGCTCAAAACCATAACCCCGTACTTCTGTGGCGTCGCCGCAAAAGAAGACCGGGAGCTTGGCATTAAAACCGCGGCAAGCATCGCTTGGGAAAAGAAGGAGTGGAAGGCGGATGCCTATCTCGCCTACTTTAAGCCCCTGCGCGGCGCGGCCGAAGCTTACATCACGGCAGATGCTGTAAACTTAACCCGCGTATTGCCCAAAGGCTGGGAAACCGGTATTTCTACCGGTTTCTTCCTCCAAGGCGGGATTTGGAATCCATTGGCCGGACCGCTGGTCCGCAAAAACGACCGGCTTGGCTTCTGGGCTGTAAGCTACCGCTTTGGGCCAACTAACGAACTGCGTTTGAGCCGAGTCTTCGCGCTCAAACGTTAGGGAAGGCCGCGCCCCTTCCCTCCTTTTTCTGGAACTGGATACTAATCGAGTCCCGAAATAAGGAGGAATCATGCCAACACACAACGAACACATCAAAGCCACCGCGACGCTATTGGAACGCAACCAGAAGCTGCGCGCTCATTGGGTTACGATAGTCGGACGTAAGTTTTTAGTCGGCTCTAACGTGTTTTCACCGAGGATTTTCAACGACACCGAACTTTTTGCGGCACACATACCCGTTATTCCTGGTGAATATTTTTGCGAAATCGGCTGCGGTTGCGGCGCCGTCGGTATAACTGCGGCATACAAAGGCGCGCGCAAAGTACTGCTACTTGATATCAACCCCAATGCCTGTCTAACCACTCGCAAGAACATCGCCCTCCACGGACTACAAAATGTGGTCGAAGTCCGCCGCAGCAACATTTTCTCCGGTATTGGACGTACGGCGCATTTTGATACTGTCTTCTGGAATACTCCTTTTGATTACACCACTGCCTCACATCTTTCCCTTCTGGAACTGTCTGTGTTCGACCCGTACTACCGCGCCACAAAACGGTTCATTACGCAAGGGTCGCAACGAGCAGAACGCTTACTTATCGGCTTCAGCTCAACACTAGGTCGGCTCGACCTTCTGAGCGATATCTGCGGCCAAGCTGGACGCAAATTAAAGTTGGTGTACTCAGAATGGTCCAAAGAAATCCTGCCGGTCAAATTCGAAATCTTTGAGGCAAAAAAGCTTTAGGGAAGGCCAGCGCCTTCCCGTCTTTTTTAGATTTTGATTGAAATATTTTGCAAAACCGCCGCTTGCTGCTATAATATAATTAATGAACGATCCACTTAGACCCACAAGTCACCAGCCGCACCGCCGCCACACCCTCATCACACCCGCTTAAAACCCCCGCCTCGCCGCGGGGTTTTAAAATGACATCTTAATTGGGAGGATAAATGAAAGGCGCGATTGTGGCATTATCGACGATTGCCAAGCATGACGAAGACACCATCGACGATCTCTACCCGAAAGAAAGCTACCTGGTGGAAACAACACACGGCTGCGTAATTGTGAAGCAAAACGACGATGTGGTCTGCGACGGCATGGTTCCTGGTACATGCATCGGCCTGGAATGGTATAAAGTGATCGGTGTTACCGACGAGTCAATCCAAACCAGACTAGTGGCCAAGAATGGGCAAATCAGGACCGTCCAGGATCCGCTGTTCCGCCTGCAATTGGTAGCGGTTTCTCCCCGAAAGCTTCCATCCCTGGCCGCCGCCTACCGCTGGCCGGCCCCGCGGCCTCTGTTTCTGCGAAAAGACACGACTCACTGGCCGCTGCGGAACAAACTTCTGCCCGTAACGCTCGGGCAGGAAACCCTCTGGCCAGGCAGCATCGTCGGCGCCAAGATCGGCAGGGCGCAACCTCACCGCATAACCGGCCTCACCCCTGCCGCCTGAAAACGTGCAGGAGCAAGCGCGCTTGCTCCTGCACCCTTATATTCCAACTCTGTCTAGGCCCAGATAGATATCCGCCAGTTAATAGTTAGGTTTGTAGTGGGATACATTCTTTGGTAGAAATCCCTTGCCATTTTCCGCCAATTCTGATAAACTCTTAACATCGTCGGCAAAATCCGCTCAATATTTTACCTTCGAGAGTGTCGCAAGATCGAATTAGTCTTTATATTTTTAAATCTTTTTCCGCCAAAGGACACGAGCTTGCTCAGCCTAAAGTCGAGCTGAACATTACGATCTCGTATCCCTTCCGGCGGAAAATC
The DNA here is from genome assembly GCA_021789715.1 of bacterium. GTDB lineage: Bacteria > Patescibacteriota > Doudnabacteria > UBA920 > UBA920 > JAJYJE01. The sequence continues at coordinate 2,804 of JAJYJE010000010.1, forward strand.
GTCAAACTTTATGCCTAATACCAAATCCGCGGCCAAAGCTATGAGGCAGTCGCTTCGCCGCAAGTCCCATAACCTCAAAGTTAAAGACAGATTCAAGTCTGCCGTCAAAGATGTGCGCAAGCTCATCGCGGCCGGCAAAAAGTCCGAAGCCGCCGCCGCGCTAAAGGCTGCCATGTCGGCGCTCGACAAAGCCGCCAAAAAGCGCGTTATCAAAAAAAACGCGGCGTCCCGCAAAAAATCCCGGCTGGCCAAAGCTATTAGTAAACTGGTTTAGCAACAATCATACAAACCCGCTCTCACCCAGGGCGGGCTTTTATTACGGCCAAAAAAATCTTTCGCTTGGCGCGGTTCGAAAAAAATTCCCGTCATGGAAAACCCCGCCCTAGCGGGGCGGGGTCAATCGGTATTTCGCTCTTTGCTAGGCCGCGCCGCGATTGCTGGTACGGGAGTATGTGTCGGACGAAGACACGGCAGCGCCCCAGAAACCCAAGATCGCCACAATTATGCCGGTAATAATCAGCAAGGTCCTGCCAGTACTAGCTCCCATATAGCTCCAGGAAGCGATTGCGGTCCAAATACCCAAAATACCATTAAGCCATTGTTGCCACATAAATATATTCTCCTTTGATTTTGGGATTAATGATTAATTGAGCCGACCTTTGGTTAATGCCAAAACATGAAGTAACATATATGACCACTGGCGTTCAGACTCCTTACACAAAATTAGCTCATATTTTTAGCAAAGATTCTAAAAATTCTCATAAAACCTCCTTCCCGGCCTCTTTTCCTTTATCCAAAAAAGTCCCGGATCCTCCGTCCAGGACTTCCCTCGCTATTCTTTTTACCGCGCCGCTGGCCGTTCCTGCCTGCCCAAATAATGGGCCAACCACGCCAATACCGCTCCTACAAGAAATACATAGACATAGCCGCCGATAACATTGAGCGTTATCCCCACCACCCAGGTAAAAAATAGAATAAAAGCGATTACGGCAAACATTTCTTGTCCTTTCTCCTATAACAACGAATGATCGTAACAGGACTTACAGAGTTAGGACTGCCCTCCGGGCCATCCTCCGCGTTCTTAAGGACCGGTCACATAATAGACAATGCTCTTGCTGATAAAGCTGTGAAGTCCGGTAATGGTCAGGGTTAGCGCCCCGCCTGTAAAATTTGCCGGAACTTGCCAACCACTGTCGTTAAAACTGCCGGTCGCGTCCGCTGTAAAACTGTGAATGGCGGCGGTGCCTGTCCGGTCAGTGGTCACGGCAATGGTGTCATTGGGCAAAAATCCGGAGCCCATGAACGTAACAGCCGACCCAGGCGCGCCGGCATAACCGCCGAGCTGGACATTGGCATAAAGTTGAGGTTGGGTAAAATTAGCGGACGCGGATGCGCCGCTGGCTTGGCCAAAAGCCTGAACAATTTTGACGCCCGCGGCGCCAAACGGCACCGTAGTCACCAAGGCAAAATTACCGCCCGTATCCGCAGTGGCGTCTCCCAAAGCTATGCCTCCAAATGCCACGCGGATTTTTTCCCCGCCGCCAAAGCCACCCCCAAAAACTGTTAATGGTTGGCCGCCATCTTCATAATATGACGACAGCCAAATGCTCGGAGACAGGGCGGCCACGCCAATGCTAAAAGTTTGGTTGAAATGCGTAACCGAACTGGTAAAATTAACGCTTGCCGAATTGGCACTAAACGGGATAGCAACCGGCGTTGTGGTAACGGTGCCGTCGTCAGCCGCCGTTACGCTCAATAATGAACCATTGTATGTTTCATTTAAGGTTTCCCCCGGAGCAAACCCGCTGCCGGTAAAAACCAACGACGAACCCGGTGCCGCATACCAAGTGTTCGGATTCAATTGCGGCGAAAATCCGGCCAAACTGACTGCAATGCCGGCACTGGCGCCTGAGGTGAAGCCGGTAAAAGTAAATTGGGCTGCAGTAGCTGAAACCGGAATAGCAACCCGGATATCTTTAAATGCGCCGCTTGTATCAGCCGTAGTGGTGGCAACCGGATTGCCGTTTAATGTTACCGCGACCTGTTCCCCGCCGGCAAACCCGCTGCCGGCAAAACTGATAGCAGTACCTGGCGCAGCATACCAAGTGCTCGGCGTTACCTCGGGACTAAACGGCGCCAATGTAATAGGCACAGTCGCCTTACCGCCGCTTAGACCGCCGGTTAGGGTAACAACCACCGGACTAGCAACTCCGAATGGGAGCGTTACCGGCGTTGAGGACACTTCGCCGATATTACTCGAAGTCGCATGAATAATTTGGCTGCCTATGCTTATGGCAACCGGCTCATTACCGCCAAAACTATGGCCAAAAATATGCACAATGGAGCCTGGCGCCGAATAGTAGCTGTCGGCATCCGCATAAGGAGAAACTTTCGCCACGGTGACGGTAGTATTTGCAGCCGCGCCGCTTTGGCTGCCGACAAACATATATGTTACCGGACCCTTGGCGCCAAAAGGAACAACAATACCCTGGCTGGTAAAATTACCGGCGCTATCAGCAGTAACGCTGCCTACGGACGCGGAATTACTAACAATGACTACCGGTTCGCCCGGAGCAAACCCGCTGCCGGTAAAAATAAGCGCATTGCCGGGAACCGTATACCAAGCGCTGGGCGATACCGTAGGATACAGACGTCCGACTGCCACGTCCGTTGCCGCGGAAACCCCGCTATAGCTGCCCACAGCCACCATATGGAGATTGGTACCGGCGAGCGGCGCCGTAAACGGTGCGGATGTAAAATTGCCGCCGGCCGAAGCGACAGTGGCCGTATTAACCGAACCATTCATTGTGACCGCCACCGTTTCTCCGCCGGCAAACCCGCTGCCGCTTATAGTGAACTTTTGTCCTGGGACAACAAAATAATCAGAAGGAATAATGGAAGGGTAAAAGCCGCTGACCGTTATCTGCACGCTGGCCGCCGTATTGCTGGACTGTCCTTTGAGCGCAAATGTTCGTACGCTGTCCGCAAAACTGTACGGAATCACGATACCGCCTTGACTCACAAATGAGCCGTCGGCAGCGGCAAAAAACGTTGCTGCGGGACTGCTTGAACTATCAATATAAACGCTTACGGCCTCGCCCGGAGCAAACCCGCTGCCGGAAAAAGTCAGGGTATCGCCCGGCGCGACAAAATACGCGGAAGGGCTGATCAATCCGCTGAGCGTCCCCACTGTCACCATCACATCAGGAGCCGAGTGTCCGCCGTTGCCGCTAAGATGAAACGCGCGCACACCTCCGGCTAATGATAAGGGTACTGCCAAACTCCCCGCATTGGCAAAACTGCCGCCACTGTTTGCAGTAATTGTCGATAACGTCGAGGTTGCCGTTCCTGATGTCACGTTTATAATTTCGCCCGGAGCAAACCCGCTGCCGGAAAAAGTCAACATTTGCCCAGGCAGCACATAATATGCCGACGGACTGGCACTGGGATAAAAACCGCCGATGTAAAGATAATAAATCGCGTCGGCGCCTGAAGACTGGCCGGTACCGTGGAGCTGGTAGGTGCCAGTCGGCAAATTCGGAACGGTAAAGGTCCCATTGGTAAAATTCCCGCTGCTATCCGCCACCGCATGGCCGCCTATGGTCCCATTGATGGCAAAATCCACCATCTCTCCCGGCGCGTAACCCTGTCCGGTCACCGCCGCCGCACTACCCGGCGTGTCCGGGGAACCGGACACGGCCAGCGAAGGGCCGAACGGCACGACATAGTAACTATTGGTCTCGGTTTGATGGCTGACGGAACCGATCGCGATAATAGATACCGCGCCCTGCGGCGCGTTGGCCGGCACGGTTACCGCAACCGGACCAAATAAACTCGTGGGGTCGACGATCGCAGTAGCCGCAGCCGTCGTGTTGCTGCTGTTCAGATAAATGGACACTGTTTCTCCCGGTATCCAGCCGCCGCCGCTTACCTGGAGCGTTGCGGGATGGCCGCTAAAGCTATCGAGGGTCACATAAGCCGCAGCAAACGCTCGGCCAAAAGGCAAGACAAGCGAAACGGACAAACCTAAAATAGCAATCCCGGCAAATAACCGTGTCGCACCGCCAAAATCCACTGACCTGCGAAGCCGGTTCCGAAATAGAAATTCTTCAGCGGATTCCGGAGTTTGCGGCTTGCCCGCGGGCTTTAAAAGCCTTAAACAAGCGGATACTAAATTATTTTTCATAAAGGTCCTCCGGGGATTCTAATAAATTGCTACTTTAAGAGACTTTTAGTGCTGCGCTCCCTTCCCGGCTGCACATAACAAAACAGCCCGCCACTCAAGGCGGGCTGCTAATGAAGCATTGGCCAATCAACCGAAAAAAATGCTCCCGATTATATGAATAAAGAATGAAGCCATAAAGATTAATCTATCTTTGATGGTACGCTTGGTTTTCATAGGTTCCTTCAGATCTTTTGCTTTAAAGATTAAGCCGCAGCGGGAATATTCTGGTCCGTTAATGCGCCTAAGAGACAAAAAACCGTTACAAAATCTTTTGCGTTCAATCGCCAATAACACCTGGAACATAACACCCAACCGGGGGTTAAATCAGAAATGCCATAAAAAAATAAAAACTGGACTAAAACACTAAAACATATGACGGGGAGGAACCGGACTAAAAAAATAAAGCCCGGATTTTGGGACTTTATTTTCTCCGCCTCATTATTTTAATGGGGCGTATTTTGTTTGTTCCCCTTTGTTGAATTTTGGCATTAATACCTTATTCAGTATAAAAATTTTTTTTCATTCTGGCAATGATATTGCATAAATTTTATTGCCGATAACTATCGGCAAATTTATATCCCCCTAATTTCTCCCGTCAGTTATCCCCATTTCTAATTTATTCGGCGCTGCTTTGCTTAAAAATTCAATTACCTGACGATGGATGGCCGCGTTGCACGACGCGGCAAACGAACGACTCCACAGCAGCCCGGATTGTGCGTAGTTCAAGGCGTTGCCGTCGATATCGGTAACCACGCCACCAGCTTCCTCGAGAATCAATTGCGGAGCGGCCGTATCCCACTTGCTAACCCGAAAGTTGGTGTTCACATGGGTTTGCGCTTCACCCGATGCAATCCGGCACAATCTAATCCCTACGCTGCTATCTCTAATTCGGGCGGCGGCCGGCAGGCCTTCCGCCGCCCGGTCCAGAGGGCGGGCCTCCCCGCCCAGCTTTCTCATAATCATAATTGCTTCAGGCAGTTTATCCAGGTCGCTCGTATGAATGCGCTGGGGCTTGCCGGCTCTAAACATAAACGCCCCCGAATTCCTCGCCGCAAAAAACACCTTGCGCCGCGCCGGCACATTTACCACCCCTAGCAGCAACCTGCCATTTTCTGCCAACGCAATTTGTACGGCAAAACCGTCGCAGCCGTTCTCAAAATCCTTAGTCCCATCGAGCGGGTCAACAATCCAAACCCGGCCCCTGTAATCTTGCGGGACATCGTCGTTCTCCTCCGAAAGAATGGAGTCACCAGGAAAATTCTCGGCCAAACGCCGTCTTATTAAGTCATCAGCGCCCCGGTCAGCTTCGGTTACGGGGTTAAATTTATCGCCGCCCTTGTATTCCACTTTAAAATCATGCCGATAATACCGCATTATCAACTTAGCGGCCTCATCGGCTATATCTAAAACTATTCTGACAGTGTCGCCGGGGCGCGCTTCCCCTGATCCGGTTTTTCCCAAAAAATCCATAAAAGCATTATACTCCAAAAACACCAAGCAAAGAACCACCCCGGGAAGGGGTGGTTCTTTGAATTTACTAATGCTGGTTGACTTTGTCTTGCATCTGGCTGACCATTTGGCTAAAGCCAGGAAGATTGTCGGCAAATACCGTAACGGTACCGCGTTTCTTTTGGCCATCCTTGGCAATCCAAGACTCGCTAATCATCAAATACTTATTGCCGCTTTTGGCCTGCTTCACATCGAAAAAATAGGTTTTGCCTTTAGTTTTTAAATTTTGGGAATATATCGCCGGCGTAATTTCTGACATATAGTTTGTATATTGGTTAATATAAACGACCTTTATCCGATACTAATTCGCTAAAGAATTAGTAAAGCGTAACCTTAAGCGACTCCTTTATAAGGTCGTCCCTATTACTCCTCCAACCCAAGCCTCCGCCTAATGCGGCTATTTGCGATTAATTAAGTTCGCAATTAATTTTACCATTGCCTCTTTTTGGGCCGGCTTACTTTCCGCAATGAGCAGCGCCAGGGCCACCAGCGCGGTATCGTTTATCTTGCGTTCGCCTTTTTTGTTAACAAGGTAATTATTTTCAATCAAGAACAGCAAGAATAAAAGCGAGGCGATGCGCTTATTACCGTCCACGAACGGGTGGTCCTTAATGGCAAGATACAGCAGGTGCGCCGCTTTCTCCTCGATCGATGAGTACAGATCCTTACTCCCGTAAGTCTGATAAATACTGCCAAGCACCGCTTCCAGCTTGCCGCCGACCTCCTGGCCAAACAAATCGCCAGCTTCCTTCTTGTCCATGAGGCGCTTCTTAAACCGCGCCACCATTTTTTGCACCTCGGCATGGTCAAGGCCTTGCGCGGTCTTTTTGCTGGCATTGGAAACTTCCAGTTTACCTTCATCGTACTCATGCAGCACTGTCCACGTATTAGCGTAATCGACAATAATATTCAGCAATTCTTTCTCGTACCCCACCGCCCGCTTGGCTTCGATTACATTTTGGAACAGCTTGACCGTCTGCTGAAGTTCCTTTATCTGGCTGTTATGCTCTTCTTTCAATCGTTTTTCGTTTACCGAATAGCCTTTTAACAAATATTCCCGCAACCTTTGAGTAGCCCAAATTCTAAATTGGGTACCACGGGCAGATTTTATCCTATAGCCGACCGAGATAATTACATCCAAATTATAATAAATAGTTGGCTTACTTAAGCCAATACGAGGAATCCTCGTATTGGCTTGTTTAAGGGAGGTTTTAGACTCTTCCAATTCTTTTTCCGCATAAATATTGCGAATATGCAACCCAATAGTATCAACATTTTTGCCAAACAGCAGGGCCATTTGGGCCCGACTAAGCCATACTGTTTCCCCGTCCATTTGCACCTGCAATTTTGGCCCTTCTTGGGACTCATAAATTATAATTTCGCCTTTTTTTATTTCTTCAGACATATTAATATTCCTTTTTCTCTATATAAATGATTGCCCGATTTTGCTGAAATTAGTTTGCTTAACTGTTGTTTTGGCCTTCTAAACCACGGATAGGCCACATGAGCCATATTTGCATGTATACACCATAATGGTAAACAATCGTTCACCTATGGTCAATCCTCTATAAATCCTTGGCTTTTACAAAATTTTCCTTAGTTATCCACCATAAAATTTGAAAAACCGCCCCTGTCGCAAAAAGGGCGGTTTTTACTATTCGCCTGCTTTCAATCTTGGTTAGTGCAATCTGCTATTCGATTAGCCCCACATGCCAGCGTTCGGCTACTATTTAATGCTTGGTTAGGGGCAAACGCTAAACAGTAATAAAGTTTGCTATTTTAGACAAACATCCCGAATGTTGCACTACAGGGCTAGAAACAAACAACAGACGATGTCCCGCCGATCTCTGTCAGGGGGTCGTGAGTTTAGAACAAAGCCAACTGCGGACTGTTGTCCTGCCACTGGTGCCGGAAGGGCTTATAAGTAAACCCTTGGAACTGCCCCACGGCTTCCAGCAAAGCGGCTTTTACATTCCAGCCGCTGCTGATTTTTTTGGCTTGGAATTTTTGCTCCGAGTCAAAATTACCCAGCACATAAACGCCTGGCTCTTCCCCTACGACCCGATCAATGTTTTGCCGGTCAAGCCGGTAGGCTTTAAACCAGCCACTTGGTTTCTTTGGCATCTTTTGATTCTCCTATAGAATTAATCGTCAGAATGCCCCCTCCTGTTTTATAGTATACGATCGTTCACCTATTGTCAAGTCACCGGCGGTAATTCCGCTTTTAAATTGGGTAAAATTTAGCCCGTTGATTAAGCCAAAAAACCAGGTAACCTGGGGAAGATAATGGTATTGGACATTGCATTGTCCATAGCACATTACCCGATTACCAATATTTATATCTGAAATTTTTTAAGCTGTACTTTTCTGGAAATAATCGCCTGTTCCGTAATGTCTTCGGGCCGGATTTTACAGTGGGCAAAAATTTGCCGCTCAATCAGCCGAAGGCTATTCTCAAAATTTTCCCGTTGCTGATCATTGCCTGCAATATGATGGAATTTTTGATCGTACCTTACCCGCAAATCAGCAATTCGATGCTCCAGGCTGGTCACTCCATAGGGCCAAACCCGCATATCGCTGTAAGCGCAAACTTTTCGGCTCATGTCTGAGCCCGCCGCGTTGACCGCTGCGGTATGGAAACCGATGCAGTCAATCAACCCAACTACCTGTTCGCTGACCCCCAGCTCTCGAGCTATGACCAGGGCCGCCTCATGCTCGCTGTTGCCGTATTTGTTTTTAAATTCAATCTGGACCTTCTCCCACTGTTCAATCTCAGCCTCAGTATACGCCCCTGGAAATAACGCGTGGGTTTTTTTAAGCTGATACTTAATCAGATTGCCCATATCGTGCAGCAAACACGCAATCACGATATCGCGTTTATTAACAGCCCGGTCAAGATTATCGCAAATTAAATCCGCAACCGCCGCCACTCGCACCTGGTGCTCGGCCTGCTGCGGCATAATTTGGTATTGCTGATAAATTTCCAAAATATCCATATCAGACGCGCTTATCAGTTAATGCCTCATAGGGTTCCGTAAAACGCCGATAATACCCGATTGGATCTTCAATCCAAAAATCTTTTTTACCACCATGCGGTTCCACATAGGATTCGTTTGAGTTTATAATTTTGTCCAGCTTGTCAATTCCGTCGCATATGCCAATTATGCCCACCTCTCCATCTCTCCCCAATTATCCCCCACCTTGGCCTCGGCACGGACCGGCACCGATAATTTAATGGCATTTTCCATCAGCGGCATTATCTTCTTTACCCACTCATTCACCTTATCTGCCTTAACCTCAAACACTAATTCGTCATGCACCTGCAGCAGCATCCTAATTTCAGGGTTTGGGATTGAAGGTTGAGGGTGGATGAGCTTATAAATATTAATCATGGCAACTTTGATGACATCAGCAGCCAAAGACTGGATGGGGAAATTAATGGCGGCGCGTTCGGCCGCGGCGCGGATTTGCCAGTTGCGGGCGCGGATGTCCGGAAAACGGCGGATGCGGCCAAGTTCGTTGCGCACAAAGCCCTCCTCATTGACCTGCCACTTAATATTATCAATATACTGCTCCACTTGGGGATAGGCCTTAAAATATTTTTGAATGAATTCCTTAGCCTCGCTGCGGCTGACTTCGCCAATCCTGCTGGATAGCCCGAAACTAGACAACCCGTACAGAATGCCAAAATTAATTGTCTTGGCGTCGCGGCGCATATCCGCAGACACCTTATCCGCCGGCACGCCGAACACTTCCCTGGCCGTATTGGTATGGATATCTTCCTCGTTCTGGAAAATCCGCGTCATGTTCTTATCCTGGGCCAGGTGCGCCACAATGCGCAACTCGATTTGCGAATAATCCAGGCTAAGCAGCTTATAACCCTTTTCCGCCACAAACCCCTGGCGGATTTTGTTGCCCATGCCGGTACCGCGGATCGGAATATTTTGCAAATTCGGATCACTGCTCGACAACCTGCCGGTTGCGGCCACGGTCTGGTTAAAGCTGGTGTGCACCCGCCAGGTCTTTTTGGAAACCAAAGCCGGCAATGCGAGCAGGTAAGTAGAATGGAGCTTGGC
>JAJYJE010000011.1 GCA_021789715.1 bacterium
TTGCCAATCCGCGCCGCCGTTGACGCTTTTTATCACCCCGGCCGCGGTCGGCGCCTGGAACAGATTGCAGCCGGCGGAAAGAAAAACAATCGCCAGCAAATAGAGGACGGTTTTATTTTTCATATTTGCGATACTACTGATATGAATCTCCATGCAAACACCGCTAATCCCCGATTCGCGCCATTGGCATGCGAATTGGCGGTTGGCATCGCCTAAATCTTAAGTAATAAATTTTGCAGCAAGCTCTTCTTGTTTAAATTAGCTTGCGTGCCTATGTACGCTTCCTGCAGCGCGGCTACGGCCGAAAAGCCGCCGGGACTTTGGGACAACGAAGCTTCTTCGCCGAGCAGCCACACCAGCAGCAGGTCCCGCAGTTCTGCGGTCTCAAGATCGGAATACTCTGCGATTTTGAGCAGCCGGGCCGCCACATCGGATTGTTTAAGCCGCCGCCACTGCTCTGACGCCTGCCTTTTAGCCTCGGCCAAACGCTTATCGCCAGCCAGGCGCACTAGTTCGCCCGGCGCGCCATAACTCAATTCAACCAGCTCCTCGACCGCCCGAATGCCCCGAGCTGCGGCAAAATCCAATAGCTGCGGCTTGCTGAACAGCTGGAGCGGCAAGATCTGACAGCGCGACCTGATAGTCCCCGGCACCCGCCGGCTCTCGCCAACCAAAATTATGATTGTATTGGCCGATGGCTCTTCGAGGGTCTTTAGCAGGGCGTTGGCGCTCTGCCGGTTCATCAATTCCGCATTGTTTAGAATCGCAACCTTGTGGGCGCCAAACAGAGGTTTAAGCGCTAAGCGGGAAGTAAAATCGCGAAGCTGTTCCACAGTTATCTCCGCGTTCTGGTCCAATATGACAAAATCAGGATGAATCGCCAAATTCCCGCTGTTCAGAATTTTGGCCGCGAATTCCATAGCCAGAGTTTTTTTGCCTATCTCCGGCGGTCCCGAAAAAAAATAAGCGTGGGGAAACCGGCGGCTAGCCAAATGCTTCTCAAGCATCCGCTTAACCGGTCCGTGCCCGAACGTTTGCCAAGAAGTTTCCATAACATAATTATACCATAATCCTCTGGCAAACACTAAAAAACTAAAGGTACCAAGCTGGTTTAGTATCTTTAGCAAACTTTCACATTTATGGAAACTACGGATTTACAATTACTACGCCGCCGATACCGGGATTTAAGTGGTCGTGATAACCCCAGGTCCCGGCTTTGGTGAACTGGAATTTGTATTCTCCGCCCGGTGCGATTGCTTTTAGCGAATCAAAGCCCGGATAATCGGTATGGGTAGGGTGCGGGTTGGAAGCGACCCACATAGCAGCGGTGCTCTTATTCTTAAAGAACACCCAATCATTCACGTTGATGGTAATAGACGCGGGCGCAAACGCGCTGCCGTTAAAATCGACTTCCACTACGGAAATGTTTGAGCCCATGTCGCTGGTATCGCCGGAAGAATAGGTGCCCTGCGTCTCCTGGGTTGCGGTATGGGATTGCGTTTGAGCCGGAGTCGAAGTCGCCGCGGGCTTATATCCGGTAGGCGCGGACGAGGTGCCGGTTTGGACTTTAAGATTAACGGTTGTGCTGTTCTGCCCGCCCGTGGTCGGGGCCACGGCCGGCTTTACCGACTGGCGATATAGCGCATAACCGACCGCCGCGACAATAATTAAAAATATCACAATAGCGAAGGCTTTATTCCGTTGATAATTTGTCATGGGGGAGTTTTTAATAATGGGGGCAAAGTTTGCTATAATAATTATAAGTTATGCGCAAAAATATTCAAGGCGAGCCGCTTACCAAAGCCAAAAAGCGCGAAATAAAAAAGCGTCCGCGCATGAAACTGCACGGCCGCTCTTTGCGTTCGCCGAATCCGCACGCCGGGAAAAAGCTGTCCGGCCAAAGATAACGGTCGTTATGTATGGCGCAGCCTGATGATTTCTACGAGCATTAAGTCCCACCCAAACCCCAGGCTGTCAGCTTGCTCGCGCGCGTCCTCCATTAGCCGGCTAGTGACTATTAGGGATATGCCGTCCATTAGGCTCAAAGCTGTTACTCGGCCGCCCTGGACCAACGTGTTCAGCCAACCGCAGAACACCTCTTCGCTGCCAAAGTATTCCCGGGCCAATTCATAAGGAATCGAACCGTGCAGCTCCAAAAGCACGCGCGGGCTGTAATCTTCCGTTGTCATAACTTCCTCCAGTGAAAAAATACTACCACAGCCCCAAACTAGTAGCAATAGTGGGCCCGACATCGTCGGGTAAATCCGAATTGGCGGTTAAACTGGCCAAGCGTTTTAACGGCGAAATCATATCAGCCGACAGCCGGCAGGTTTACCGCGGGATGGATTTGGGCACGGGGAAAGTGGCTGGCAAATGGCGTAGCCGTATTTTCCGCGGCCGTAAAAAACGCAAGTATTTTGTTTACAAAAACATTATCCACCATCTGATCGATTTCAGGAACCCCAAACGGCAATACTCCGCCGCGCTGTTCCAGCGCGATGCCAAAAAAACCATTACTGGCATTTTGCGGCGCGGCAAACTGCCCGTCCTCTGCGGCGGCACCGGACACTGGATCGATGCCGTCGTGTTCAATCAGAACATTCCCGATGTTAAGCCCAATCCCAAGTTGCGCGCGCGGCTGGAAAAAAAATCCGCGGCCGATTTATATCAGCGGCTCAAAAAACTCGACCCGCGCCGCGCTGCATCCATCGACCGCTTCAACAAGCGCCGCCTCATCCGCGCCCTGGAAATTATTATGGCTACCGGCCAGCCTGTGCCGCCAATTTTCGATTTTCAATTTTCAATTTTCAATTCTCTCTGGCTCGGTCTCAACCAGCCGCAACCGATTTTATTCGCCAAAATAAAAAAACGCCTCAAGCAGCGGCTCGACCAAGGCATGGCCAACGAAGTCCGCCGATTGCACAACGAGGGCGTGTCCTGGAAACGGCTGATGGATTTTGGCTTGGAGTATAAATACGTTTCCCTCTATCTCCAAAAAAAGCTGGATAAGCAGGAGATGTTTGACCGGCTTTTTTTTGCTATCTGCCATTACGCCAAGCGCCAAATTACCTGGTGGAAGCGGAATGCTGATATTCATTGGGTTGGTTCTACAGACGCTGCGATAAAAATAACGAGAGCCTCTTTTAAATAAAGCCCGCTTGGGTTTTTATTCCCTCCGGATATAATGGGGTTTTATAAATTTGCTGGAAAATAACATGGTAACAGAGTATACTTTCCTGGAAGGAGGACGCCATAATAATGAGCGTCAGAGACAATTCGCCGGAAGGAAACCAAACAAAAAGACCCCAGACCCCGGGCGGCACTCCGAAAACCGGAGCCAAGGCCAGCACCGATTTAGGCGGGCTGGAATTTCCTTCTCCCCAGGGCGGGGATTTCCGCAGGCTGCTCTGAAAGGCCGCCTGCCCACGCTTAAGCACAAACAGGACCGCTAACTTACGCGGTCCTTAATTTTTGCAAAAAGCCGCGCCAGAAAAGGACGGCATTTTTAAACGGCTCTGGGCAGCTTTTTTCTTAGTAATTGATTTATGATCTGCGGGTTGCCTTTGCCTTTAAGCTCCTTCATAGTCTGGCCGACGAGAAAGCCGAAACTCTTTTCCTGGCCGGCTTTAAAATCGGCCACGGCTTTTTCATTGGCCGCGATGACTTTGTCGATTGCCTGTTCAATCGCATTTTCATCGGAAACCTGATGGAGGCCCAAGTCGTCGATAATCGCCAGCGGCTCGCCGCCATGCTCAAACATTGTTTTGAACACGGTTTTGGCCGCGCTGCCGGAAATTTTTCCCTGAGAGATGAGTTTCGTCAGTTCCGCAAAATTCTCCGGCGTAACCATTGCCTCCCGAGGATTGATCAGCTTGGCGTTGAGCATCGCGGAAAAATCCTGCAAGCACCAGTTGGCTGCCTGCTTAATCAACTGCGCGCGGTCCAGCCCTTTTTCTTGGTTAAACCACTCGTCTATCTCACTAACCACGTCCTCAAAATAAAAGTTAAGCTCTTTCCAGTTGATCAGATTTTCCACGGTCGCGTCGTCCATACCGTACTCGGATTTAAATCGTCCGCGCTTGGCCGCCGGCAGTTCCGGCAGGTGGCTGCGCAGATCATCCAAATATTCTTTGGTGAATTGCAACACCGGCAAATCCGGTTCGGGGAAATAGCGGTAATCGTTCGCCTCTTCCTTTGATCGCTGCTCGACCGTCTGGCCTAGCCCCTCGTTCCAGCCCATAGTCACCTGCCTGGGCGTTTTGCCTTCCTTAAGCAGTTCGGTCTGCCGTGCGATCTCGTAATTAATGGCAGCCTCGGCAAATTTAAAAGAGTTGATGTTTTTGACTTCCACTTTATATTTGGGCAAACCGGTTTCGCCGGGCTTGCGCACGCTGATGTTGGGCTCCACGCGCATAGTCCCTTTTTCCATATCGCAGTCGCTGGCGCCGAGATAGCGCACGATATTGCGAAGTTCCTGCAAAAATACGCGAGCTTCCTCCCCGCTCTCGATGTCCGGTTCCGTGACGATTTCCAAAAGCGCGCAGCCGGCGCGGTTATAATCCACCAGCGAATACGGCAAGCCTTCCGGATGGATATTCTTGCCCGCGTCTTCCTCCAAATGGGCCCGGGTAATGCCGATCCTTTTAACTCGTCCGCCTATGATTACATCAAGATGCCCATCTTTGGATATGGGCTGGTCGTACTGCGAAATCTGGTAACCTTTGGGCAAATCCGGATAAAAATAATGTTTGCGGTCGAATTTAGACCACTCATCAATCGTGCAATCCAAAGCCAGGCCGACCATCGCGGCCAGTCTTATCGCCTCTTTATTAGCCACGGGCAAAGTCCCGGGCTGGGCCGTGACGATTTCGTCAATATTCCTGTTCGGCGTTTTCTCGTCCGGATCATTCGGCGCCGGGCTGAACATCTTCGACTTCGTCGCCAGCTCGATGTGGATCTCGAAGCCGATGACGGGCTGGTATTCGGTTGAGGAGGAAAAATGCTTCATTAAAGTGAGCAGTGGGCAGTGATTAGTGATTAGTGATTGGAAAAAATCATCTCAGTTTTTGCATTAAAACATTCAACATTTTTTGAACTTCTAAATTCAGGATTTCCGCCTTGGAATAATCGATCTCTGAATATAATCTCTTTGAGATAATTATCTGCGTTTCAAGTTCAGCCGCTGATGCAAACGCCACACCTAAATGATAATAAAATTCGCCGGTATTATTTCTGCATGCGCCTTCAGCGATATTAGAGGGAATACTAATGGAAGCTCTCTGCATCTGCGATGCTTAGCCCAAACTTTTCTTCGGGAAGAAATCGTTTGGTGATTTTATAAATCTCATAAACTAATTCTATACTTTTCTGCCAAACAATAAGATCTTTGTAATTTTTAACTTTCATATGTTCTAATCACTACGCACTAAACACTAATCACTTCCCGGATGCTTCTTATGCCAGTCCGTCGCCTGCTGGTAGGCGTAGCCGACATTGAAGATTTCCTGTTCGCCCCACTGCGGGCCGATAATCTGCAGGCCCACCGGCAGGCCGTCCATCGACGGAGTCTCGCCGTCTCTCGGCCGAGCGAAGCCGCAAGGCACCGACAAAGCGGGCAAGCCCGCCAACGAACCTGGAATATTCAACTGGTCTGTAATATAGCCGAACAACGGATCGTCCGCCGCACGGCCGAGCTTTTGCGCCACGGATGGGGCGACCGGGCAAGCCAGCACGTCCACGTTCTTAAAAGTATCGGCGAACTCGTTGACAATCAGCCGCCTAACCTTTTGCGCCTTTTTGTAGTAGGCATCGTAATAACCGGCCGACAAAACGTAAGTGCCGGTTAAAACGCGGCGTTTGGCTTCGTCCCCAAAACCTTCGGCGCGCGATTTTTCGTAAACTTCCAACAGATTGCCTGCTTGCTTGGTGACATGGCCATAGCGGATGCCGTCATAACGGGCCAGGTTCGATGATACTTCGGACGGACAAACTATCGCGTAGACCAGCGAGCCGTATTTTGTGTTCGGCAAATGGACTTCTTTGACTTTGGCTCCCAACTTTTCCAATTCCTTAATGGCATCCATAACGCGCTGTCTTACGCCCGCTTCCATCCCGTCGACAAAATATTCCTTGGGAATGCCAATGGTCATGCCTTTAATATCGGCTGATAAATTTTTGGCATACCCCGGCACCTCGTCGCGGCCGGTGGTGGAATCTTTCTCGTCGCGGCCGGAAGTAAGCTCCGCAATATGCGCCAAATCTTCCACGCTGTAAGCTACCGCGCCAATGGAGTCAAGCGAGCTGCCCATGGCGATAACGCCATAACGGCTGACTCTGCCGTATGTCGGTTTCCAGCCGCTAATGCCGCAAAACGAGGCGGGCACGCGGATGCTGCCGCCGGTCTCCGTGGCCGTCGCCCACGGCGCCAGGCCGGCCGCGACCGCGGCGGCCGAACCGGAAGACGACCCTCCGGGCATGCGCGTTTTGTCCCACGGGTTCTTGGTCGCGCCGTAAGCGGAAGTTTCGCCGCTTGAGCCGTGCGCAAATTGATCGAGGTTGGTCTTGCCGAGCAGGACCGCTTTTTGATCTTTTAATTTCCCGATGACGGTAGAATCGTACGGCGCGACGTAATTATCCAAAATCTTGGAAGCGGCCGTAGTGCGGGTGCCGGCGGCGCAAAACAAATCTTTGGCCGCGTATGGAATCCCGCACAAAAACGGGTTTTCCCCAGGACTGGCAATATAGTTATCGGCGATTTTCGCCTGGGCAAGCGCCTCTTCCTCGCACACCGTGATGAACGCGTTAAGATCGCTCTTTTTAATGCGCGCCAAAAAATATTCCGCCAGTTCGACGGAAGAAATTTTCTTCGCATCTAAATCTTTACGGAGCTCGGTTAAACTTTTGTAAGCGTGTTCTTCGGCCATAAAAAATCAAAATGTAAATATCAAAAATCAAAATGACAATGCAAAATGTAAAATATGACCGTCCGCCTGCCGCGGATGCATTGATTTTACATTTTGATTTTTGTATTTTGATTTATAATATCGCTTTCACCTTGTAAAACCCGTCTTTAATTTCCGGTGCCTGGGAAAAAATCGCTTCGTGGTTTTCCGCTTCCGCGCTCCGGTCCTCGCGCTGGACATTGACCAAGCCGGTGACCTGGGAGACTTCTTCCAGCCCCGTCGTATCAACCTTCTTTAATTCTTCCACATAATCCAAAACGGCGGAGAGTTCTTTTTGAAACTTTTCCACTTCCGCGTCGGTCAGCGCTATGCGTGCCAAGCGAGCGATTTTTATGACTTCATCACGGGTAAGCATAAAAGAAGTATAACAAAACCCCGGAAATTGAACAAGATTGGGCAAAATTAAATAAGACTGCCGGTTGGCAATCTTGTTCAAGTTTATTTAATTAATAAATTTTGTTCAATTACTCAAATTCCGTGCTGGTTGAGGTAAAGAAAAATCGATTTGGCCAGCCGGCTGGAGATATCCCGCTTCATATGGTCGAACAGCCTGTTGCCTTCCAAAATAAAATCAATCAGCGGATCCTCGGAAGCGTAACTGAACAGCCCCGCCTCTTCTTTGAGCGTGTCCATTAACTCCAACTGGTCGCTCCAGTGATCGTCGATAATCTGGAGGACCAGGCTCTGCGATGCGCCAAACACTTCGGGATCGTCTTTGATTTTTTGGGCGCGCTGCCACAGATAGTCGGCGGTTTTAGCGCGCGCCGATTCCAGGGCCGCCTGCTTGGCCCTGTTTTGCGCGGCGGGCGCTTTAAACAATCCGGCCAGTTCGGATTCATCCAGCTCGATAAAAAAAATATCTAGGAATCCCAGCTTGACCAATTTGACGTCATTCAGGGCAAAAATCCTTTCCACCTCACCGGTTACGCATTGGTGCAAAAATTCCATAAAATTTTCCGGATTCTCCAAAAGCGAATCGCGCAGATGATATACCGTCCCGCGCTGAAAACTGGTTACGCTGTCGTACTTATAGAGGTACAGCCGGCCGTCCAAGTTCTTGCTCTCCACAAAATCCTGGGCGCGCTTGAACGCTTCATCCAGCCCCCTGCCCGAAATATACTCGTCTTCGGCCATATCGAGGTTTTCCATCACGTCAATTATTTTTTCGCTGCCGAACAACTGCATAATCTCGTCTTCCATAGAAATCAAAAATTGCGACTCGCCCGGCTCGCCCTGCCGGCCGCTCCGGCCAATCAGCTGATCGTCAATCCGGCGGCTTTCGTGCCGCTCGGTCCCGAGCACGTACAGCCCGCCGGCCTGCTCAACGCCGGTACCCAGGAGAATGTCGGTGCCGCGGCCGGCCATATTGGTCGCCACGGTAATCATTCCCGCCTGGCCGCCCCGGGCGATTTTTTCCGCTTCCGCCCGATTATCCGCCGCGGTCAGGAGCTGGTGGGGTAAATTTTCACCGTTCAAAATATCCGAAACCGCATGGGCGGTTTCCACATTGCGCGCGCCTATGAGAAGCGGCTGGCCGCGTTGGCGAATTTGCCGGACTTTTTTGATCAGCCCCAAAAATTTGCCCTTTTCCGTTTTGAAAAACAAGTCATTATGATCGACGCGAACAATCGGACGGTTGGTGGGAATCTGCACGACATCAAGCTTGTAAACCTGGTTGAATTCATCGCGGGCGCGCATAACCGTACCGCTCATGCCGGACAGCTTTTCGTACATCGGGAAAAAATTTTGAAAAGTTACGCTCGCCTGGGTCCGGTCCGCGCCTTTAACCTTTACGCGCTCCTTGGCTTCAATGGCCTGATGAACGCCGTCGGTAAACCGGCGGCCCGGCAATACCCGTCCGGTAAATTCGTCCACAATTTGCACGCCATCTGGCGTAACAATGTAATCCCGATCCTTCTCGAACAGCGTCTTGGCCCGCAGGCAGACATCGAGGTAAAACACGTACATGGGGTTATTCTCGCTAAAAAGCGGGCTGCCGAGCAATCGCTCCGCGTGGTCAAGTCCCGCGTTGGTCATAGCCGCGGTTTTGTGGACATAGTCCACCACGTAATCCTTTTCTTCTTCCAGCCGGCCCACAATGCCGGTAAACAGGTCGTATTCATTGCGCTGCTCTTTGACCGGTTCGGCAATAATGAGCGGCGTACGCGACTCATCGATTAAAATACTGTCGATTTCGTCGACAATTCCAAAGCGCAGCGGATGATCGGCCCGCAACACCCGATCCGCCCGGCGATAAACCAGATTATCCCTCAAGTAGTCAAAACCGATTTCCTGGTTGGAAACATAAGTAACGTCCGCCGCGTAGGCTTTGCGGTGCTCCTCGTTCTTCATAGACGAGGTTACGTAAGAGGCGGACAAGCCCAAAAAATCATAAAGCTTGCCCATTTCCGTAGCATCACGCTCCGCCAAATAATCGTTAGTGGTCACCAAATGCACGCCCTTGCCTTCCAAAGCATTCAGGTATACAGGCATAGTCTCCATTAAAGTTTTGCCTTCTCCGGCCTTCATTTCCGCGACTTTGCCTTTATGGATAATAATGCCGGCCAAAATCTGCACGGCATAAGGCATTTTGCCCAAGACGCGCCGCGCCGCTTCGTTGGCCACGGCAAAAGCCGGAACCAGCAGCGTATCAAGCGGCTTGCCTTTTTTAAGGTCATCACGGAATGCCAGCGTAGCCAGTTTAAGCTCCCGATCGGTCCAGGCTTTAAGCTCCTCGCGCTCGCGCATTACCAGCTTGACCCGGTACTCAATATCATTAAGCTCCATCCGATCAATGTACCGGTTAGCTGCGTCCTTTAATTTTTCGACAAAAGACATACCTGTAAACTTCCCTCTCCGAGTCTTAGGGAGGTCTGGGAGAGACTGGTTTTAGACAATTTTTATTTCTTTGAGATCTTTTTCCCGCTAAATTATACCACACTTTTTTCCAAAACCCAAATTCAACTCCTTAGCGCCCGGTGGGTGGGCGTCGAAAAATAATCGCGGATGGGCCGTAACTTGATTGCATTACCGTCATGGCATTATTCCATTTTTTCTTTTCTAAATCTTTCGCTTGTTTAGTGCCAGCCATAAACCCTTTCCACTAGGAGAGCAGGAGAGGAGGCGGACCGGAAACGGCCTGTCAAGGAAGGCTCCGGCTTCACCAACCCGCAAATCCGCAACCTAACTCGCACCAAAGCTGGGGATTTCCTCGTAGAATAAGAGGTGGTATACTGTATATACCATTATTAAAAACTACAAAACAGCTTATGACAATTGCCCTTATAGTGATTATTATCCTGGCAATAATCCTCATCGCCATATTTAACGGCCTGGTCCAGTCCCGCAACCGCGTGGATGAAGCCTGGAGCGATATTGACGTCCAGTTAAAGCGCCGATACGACTTAATCCCCAACCTTGTCTCGACGGTTAAAGGCTACGCCGCCCACGAGTCAGGCGTATTCGAAAAAGTCACGGCCGCCCGCACCGCGGCCATGAGCGCCGGTTCCATGCAAGACAAGCTGGCCCAGGAAAACGCCCTGTCCGGCACCTTGAAATCCCTGTTTGCCGTGGCGGAAAACTATCCGGAATTAAAAGCCAACCAGAACTTTCTCCAGCTGCAATCGGACCTAACCGACACGGAAGATAAAATCCAGGCCGCGCGCCGCTTCTATAACGGCAACGTCCGCGACTATAACACCAAGATCCAGCAGTTCCCGGGCAATATTTTTGCCTCCCTGTTCGGTTTTGCCAAGCGGGAGTTCTTCGGCATAGACGAGCACGGCCCGGAAGCGCAGCCGGTCAAAGTGCAATTCTAACCAATTAAACAATTTAACATTATACACCTAGAGTAATCTCCGTTGTTTACTTGTTTAATTGTTAATTTGAGCCATGCTCTCCTACCAATACATCAGCAAAAATAAGCGCGACAGCTGGATTTTGATTTTCAGCTTTTTGGTCGTAATCACTATTTTAGGCTACTTGTTCGCCTACTATTTTAACAACCCCGGCATTTTGTATTTTGCCGTAATTTTCAGCCTCTGCTCGGCTTTATTTTCCTACTACTTCGCCGATTCGGTAACGCTGGCCGTATCCAAAGCGCAACCGGTGGAACGGTCAAGCAATCCCCAGCTCTATAATATAGTGGAGAACCTTTGCATTGCCGCCGGCCTGCCCACGCCTAAAATTTACATTATCGACGATCCGGCGCCGAACGCTTTTGCCACCGGGCGGGATCCGCAGCACGCCGTAATCTGCTACACCTCAGGGATTTTGCGGCGCCTGGATAAAACGGAACTGGAAGGCGTAACCGCCCACGAGCTGTCGCATATCGGCAACTACGATATCCGGCTGATGACGCTGGTGGTAGTATTGGTGGGTACGATCACGCTTTTAGGCAACATGTTTCTGCGGACCAGCTTCTTTGGCGGGCTTGGCGGCCGCAGGCGCGGCGAAGACGGCAATCTGGCCTTGCTGCTGGTGGCGGCCGGTATTTTGCTGGCGATTCTCTCCCCGCTCATTGCCACGCTTATCAAACTGGCCGTATCCCGCCAGCGCGAATACCTGGCCGACGCCAGCGGCGCCCTGCTGACCCGATACCCGGAAGGCCTGGCCCGCGCCTTGGAAAAAATTTCTTCCGACACCGCCCCTTTAACCGAAGCCAATAACGCCACCGCTCACTTATACATAGTTAATCCTTTCCATCAGGACAACGGCGAAATGGCCGCCCAAGCGACCGCCAACCACGGCGGGCGGGGCTGGTTTTCCGGACTGTTTAATACCCATCCGCCGATTGCCGAAAGAATAAAAAGGTTAAGGGAGATGAACCTGTAAACCGCCGAGCAAACGCGGGTTATCTTGTAACATTTGATCATTCCAGCATCCTATCATAGCCTGTTTGAACGTTAAGATACCGGCACGTTAACATGGTTTCCGCTTCCCGCCGATTATCAAAACAACAACTTGGCAATCACGTCGCCCCTAAATCCCCGCGCTTTTAATTTTTGAGCCAATTTTTGTTTTTGTTTGGTAGCCTCTTCAGAGAAGGTGTTATAAGAAATATTATCCCCGTCGGATTCCATATAACCGATATCCGCGACTTCTTTTTTTAAAAGCCGCTTGGCAATCGCTCTCTCCTCAGCAGCTGACAATCCTTCAGCCAAAACCTGTTCAACAAGCTCGACAGGAAGGCGCTTGCCTAACAGCTTTTTCTTGATTCCATAGAAACCAAAATTTTTGTAAGCCTTTAAGTTATCCAAAAAGATTTCCGCGTAACGCAAGTCGTCTATATAGCGCTGCTGACGCAGCTGCTCCAGAATTTTCTCAATAACGGCCGATGCGTAGCCCCGCCCCGCCATTTTGTGCCGGATCTCGCCCGCCGTCCTCAGGCGCAAAGACAACAAAAATACGGCGTAATCATACGCTTTTCCATAATTGTCCGGTTCCTGTACTTTAGCGGTTTTTTTCCACATAATTACGCGGGGTTTCCAAATATATAAATTTGGGCAGATACACAGCATATTTGCGAACCTGCTCAGGTGCGCAAATAGGGATTGCTGTATTAGCAGTCTGTTGACATGAGTGCTAAGTCTGTTATACTACAGCTATCTGATATAATTATAGTACACTTT
>JAJYJE010000012.1 GCA_021789715.1 bacterium
AAAATAAATATACGATAATCATAAAGCCTATTAAAATGCCAACGGCTAAAACTATTTCTATTCGGGAAGTATTATGTTTAGCATTGCCAGTAGCAGGGGCAGTTGAGTTTGCCTGTGGGGACGCTTGGCTGTCCGTTTGTATATTTCTTAAATCAGCCGCGTTTTCATCAAGTTGTTCATTAAAAGCCATGACAAATCATTTAATCAACAGTTTTTTTTATTTTTTAATAGGTTCAAGTGGCATATTAAGTTTATTTTCAGTAGTAAGAGTATGGTCGTTTTGGCCAGTTGTATTAAAAGAAAATTCCAAATAATTGTAAATAAAAAAAGCTACTAGAGTAACAAGAAGTAACCCCAAAATAATATCAGACAGGCTGTAATAAATTATCAATGCTTTAGTATTGGGATTTTTATTTATGTGTTTTTTGTGAACGAATTTAAGCATAAATTTTTTTACACAAAGCCCCGTGTCAGCCGAGCTTTGCAGCCCCGTGTCCGTTTCCAGACGCGACCATGTGAGGAAGCTGAACGCGGGGTTCAGTATCTCACATGGAGTTTATCGCCATGCCCGCAATGGCTTGCGAGTTTAGGCTGCGTATTGAATTTTATTGTCCTTATTATACCATATTTTCCACTTGTCCACAAAACAAAAATTACTGTTTTTCCGATTGTGGTATAATACCCCTGCGACAAACTGATAGATGACTTTTTTGATAGCCGTCTTCGGAATAAATCCAAGTCATTGGGTTTGTCGCACCGAGGGCGGCTATTTAAGTTTAAAAATTAAGCAAACAAAAATATGACAAACTATTTCCTCTACGCCCGTAAGTCCACCGATGTTGAGGATAAGCAGGTGTTATCCATTGAAGCCCAGCTCACGGAGCTGCGGGCTCTGGCTAAGCAGCAAGATTTAAACATTACTATTGAATTCGTAGAAAAACAATCAGCCAAGTCTTTAGGCCGCCCTGTCTTTTCTGAGATGTTAGCTCGTATTGAAAAAGGCGAAGCCAGTGGTATTATATGCTGGAAGCTGGACAGACTCGCCCGCAATCCAGTGGACGGCGGCCAAATCAGTTGGTTTCTGCAGAGAGGAATAATACAGCACATCCAAACTAATGAGCGGAGCTACCATAGCGGCGATAATGTCCTGTTAATGTCCGTAGAGTTTGGAATGGCTAACCAGTTCATTTTGGACTTGAGCGCTAACACCAAGCGCGGACTTCGTGAGAAAGTCCGCCGTGGCTGGTATCCAGCCCTTGCTCCCGTGGGCTACTTAAACGATAAAGCCACTAAAACTATTATCATGGACAAACCAAAGGCCAAAGTTATCAAAGCTGCTTTTGAACTTTACGCTCAAGGTAACTCCCGTTTAGAAGATATTGCAAGGTTTATGTTTGAACGGGGCATTAAGACCCATAAGACCAAGCGGCAGGGACACAAAGGCGACATGCCGTATTC
Source organism: bacterium (assembly GCA_021789715.1). Classification (GTDB taxonomy): domain Bacteria; phylum Patescibacteriota; class Doudnabacteria; order UBA920; family UBA920; genus JAJYJE01. The sequence continues at coordinate 1,459 of JAJYJE010000012.1, forward strand.
CAAGACCAAGACCAGCTATATCTTGTCCAATCCTTTTTATTGCGGCCTGTTTATGTATGCCGGAGAGCTGCACGAGGGCAAACACCAGCCCATTATCAGCAAGCAGTTATGGGATAAAGCCCAAGAAGCCCTAAAGGCCAGAAGCAGGCCCCAGAAGCCCCGCAAAGACCCTCAAGCCTTATGCGGCCTTTTGCATTGTGGCACTTGCCAGATGATGATAACCGCCGAACATAGGGTTAAACACCAGCAAAACGGCAATACCCACGAATACGTCTATTATCGCTGTTCCCGTAAATCCAAGACTATGAAATGCGACGAGCGGCCTATCCGGCAAGAAGAACTGGACAACCAACTAACGACTATACTTAAAGACTATGTTTTGCCGCCGGAATGGGCGGAGCAGTTAAACGCTATGGCAGACAGGGACGACAAGGAAGCCGCCCAATCCGTCGCCGCCGTTGCCCAAGACTTGCGGGTCAAGATTATGGACATTGACCGCAAGTTAGAGCGTCTGTTTCAAGGCTATGTTAGTGAGCTTATTGAGCCGGAACAATACCAGACAGAAGTCAACAAGCTCAAGAGCGAGAAAAAGACGCTCACCGAGCAAATCGCCCGCTTGGAGCAACGGCAGAGGGTTTGGGTTGAACCCCTCAAAACCTTCATCAAAGATGCAAGAAACTTGGGCGAAATAACGCTTTCGCCCGAACTGCACCCCAAAAAATCCTTTGCCCGAAAAATTTTCGGATTGAACCTTGTTTTAAAAAATCAAAAAATCGTTTCCGTCCCCCCAACACAATGGGCTGCGCTATGCGCAGCCCGTCAAAAAATTTCTGAAATGCCTTTGAGTTCTATCTTGGTGCCCAGGAGAGGACTCGAACCTCCACGGGATTGCTCCCGCTACCACCTCAAGGTAGTGCGTATACCAATTCCGCCACCTGGGCACATTTCTTCTCCAAATTTCACCTAATAAAATTTGAAGACCATTTATAATTTGCCTAGTAATTATACAGGAAACTGCTAGGCTTATCAACACCCCTGGAAAAATAACCCCCGCTGACTCAAAATCAGCGGGGCCTCACTATAAGCGTTGCAGGATGACCCAACGGAGCTCTTGCGAGGTTTCAACTTTCCGCTTGGTCATTTTCAGCGTCAGTAGGTCGGTAGGCTGCGGGAGAAAACGGCGCAGGCCGCGAAACTTTTCTTTTTTGCTAAAAAACTGCTCCCACGGGCTTTCTATAACACCGAGCTTTCGATTTGCGGCATGTATGACGGTGCCGGAATCGCTGACGATGCCCACATGTCCCACCCCGTCACTCGGGTCGTTCCAATAATAACTGCGCCACCCGCTATTAAAGACCAAATCCGCTTCTCGCGGCCGGCTAACAACCCTTCCGGATTCCCTTTGGTCGATTGTGTAACGAGGCAGCCAAATTCCCATTTGCCCGTAGATCCATTTAACCATACTGCTGCAGTCAACAATATTTGGCGCTTGTTCAGGCCTGGCTCCCCGGCGGTACTCGCTTTTTCCGACGAGCGACCGGGCAAGCACGGTCCCGTTAGGACGGATTCGGACAAACCCCATGTCTCGGAGAATTTCTAACGCCTGTTGGTTGCCGATCGGTAATTGCAAACGCCGCAGACTGACCGCGATCCGGTCTTCCACGCAACGGTAAATCATATACTTCCTCCTTGGCAAAATAAAACCGCCCTGCAAGGGACGGTTTTCGAAGTTTTGAAAATATCCAAAACTCTCCCCTGCGTCAGGCCGGGGAATTGCTGGGAAAAGAAGACCAAATTTGCTTATAGTGATTTAACAGCATGGTAAAATAAATGACGCTGTGAATGGTGGGCGTGCTAGGACTCGAACCTAGGACCAATCGTGTATAAGACGATCGCTCTACCAACTGAGCTACACGCCCGCTTATGCTATTATAATTTAATCCTGAAAAAAATAAAAGAACCTGTCCTAAAACTTTTTTATCGCACTTCTTTCCATTCTTTGGCGTGGGCGCGGTCAAATAGCATAAAATGGACAGTGTTCCTGGCCCAGATCCACAACATCTTTGGCCAGCCGATGGTATGGGGCCGGCGGCCGGTGTGGTAGACGACCAATTTAGGATCGGTCCTGGTATGGCCGTGCCGGGAAATGCGGTAAAACAGGTCCTTATCCTCAACCGTAACCAGATCTTCGCGGTAGCCGCCAAGCTGGCTAAAAATTGAAGTTTTCATCATTTGGAACTCGCCGCAAGTGGAACCGTGATGAAAAATATTATTGGAAAGATAGAACACGCAGTCCGATAGGATAACGTAGCCAAAGATGTCGCCCCAGGTTTCCATTTCAGGAAATACGCGAACCCAGCCGCTTAGGCCTAGCAGCTTAGGATCGATCTTAAAGTGATTTAAAGCCCTCTGGAAAAACCTGTCCGGCTCCGGAATATACACGTCCGCGTCCAAAAAACACAAAAAATCGCCACTGGCCGCCTTAGCCCCTTCATTTCGCCCTTGGGCAATGGTTTGGCGCTGGCCGCTTGAATTTTCAACGACTTTATCGGCCAAGGATTTGGCTATTTCCACCGTCCGGTCCGTACTCTTACCGTCCGTGACAATAATTTCATAATCTATAGTTTTTATTTCCCGGAGGTTACGAAGCAGCTTTCCGATAATTTTTTCTTCGTTGAGCGTGGGAATAATGAATGATATTTTAGGCATGGATTATATAAAATTCTTGTATCCTTATTATACCAGAAACCCCGGAAATATTCCGGGGTTTTCTAAAGACTACAGACTAAGCCTAAGCACTAAGGATTAGATAATCGTCGCGCTGGCAACCTTATCGCCTTCATCCAGCCTCATCACCCTAACGCCCTGAGTGGCGCGTCCTAAGGTAGAAATGGAATTTAACGGAGTGCGGATAGTTTGGCCGGCGCGGGAAATAATAACCAGGTCATGTTCTTCACCGCTGTTTAAAATATACATCGACACAATTTTCCCGGTTTTGGGCGTAACCTTTAAAGTCTTAATACCGCTGCCGGCGCGCTTTTGAATTTTGTAGTAAGCCAACTCGGTCTTCTTGCCGAGACCGTTTTCCGTCACCACCAGGACTTCCAAAGACTTAACGTCGATCGCCTTGCTAATAACATCCATGCTAATTATCTTGTCGTCTTTCTTCAGGCGCATGCCGGTAACGCCGGACGCCGAGCGGCCCATGGGGCGCACGTCTTTCTCGTTGAAGCGGATAGCCTGGCCGTTTTCGGTAGAGAGCATAACCTGATCGTCACCATTGCTGCACTCAACCCACTTAAGTTCGTCTTCGCCTTTTAGGGAAATCGCGATCATACCGCTGCGGCGGACCTTGGCAAATTCATCGCGCGGCGTCTTTTTTATCAGCCCGTTCTTAGTAGCCATAACCAGGAACTTGGCCGGGTCCTTTTTGCCGAGCGTCAAAACGGCGGTCGCGTATTCTGCCGCCCCCAACTGGAGAAAATTCACCAGCGCCTGGCCGCGCGAGGTGCGCGACCCTTCGGGCAGCTCGTAAACTTTAGTGAGGAACACCCGGCCCTTGTTGGTGAAGAATAAAATGTCGTCGTGAGTGTTGGCACTTATAAGTTTTTCCACGGCGTCTTCTTCTTTTAAAGTCTGGCCAATTACGCCTTTGCCGCCGCGGCTCTGCGAACGGTATGTGTCCGGGGCCAGCCGCTTGACATAGCCCGATTTGGTAATAGTAATAATGGCGCTTTCTTCCGGAATCAAATCTTCGGCGCTAAAGGTGCCGACCGCGCTTTTAACCACAGCCGTACGCCGCTCGTCGCCGTACCTGGCCTTCATCTCTTCCACTTCTTTTTTTATTATTCCGAGAATTTTTTTCTTCGACTGCAAAATGCCTTCCAGCTCTTCAATCAAAAGTTTCTTTTCTTTCAATTCGTCTTCAATCTTTTTGCGTTCCAAGCCGGCCAGAGTTTGCAGCCGCATTTCCAAAATAGCATCGGCCTGAATGTCGGTCAATTTAAATTTTTTCATCAAATTAACCTTGGCCTCTTCCTTGGTTGGGGATTTGCGGATGGTGTTAATAACCTCATCGATATGATCCAGCGCCTTTTTTAAGCCTTCCAAAATATGGGCCCGCTCTTTGGCCTTTTTAAGCTCGTACTCGGTGCGGCGGCGAACCACAATCTGGCGGTGCTCGACGTATTTTTCCAAAACAGTCTTGAGGTTAAGCACGTGCGGCTCAATGCCGTCTACCAGCGCCAGCATATTAAGATGGAACGTTTCCTGGAGCTGGGTATAGGAAAATAGCTGGTTTAAAATCTTGTTCGGCATAGCCTCGCGCTTGAGATCGATAACCACGCGCACGCCGTCCTTGTCGGATTCGTCGCGTACATCGCGGATACCTTCCACTTTTTTATCGCGCACCAGTTCGGCAATTTTTTCCAGCAACGTAGCTTTGTTAACGCGATAGGGGATTTCGTGCACCAAAATCTGGAAGGCGCCGGTTTTAGTCTCTACGATTTCGGTCTTAGCGCGCATGACAATACTGCCCTTGCCGGTAGCGTAGGCGTTCTTGATTGCGGAGATGTCGTAAATAATGCCGCCAGTGGGGAAATCGGGGCCCTTAATAAATTCCATCAAATCTTCGGTAGTAGCGTCAGGATCGCCAATCAGCTTGATGATGGCGTCGCAGATCTCGGTCAGATTATGCGGCGGAATATCCGTAGCCATACCTACGGCAATGCCAAGCGTGCCGTTTAACAGCAAATCGGGCAGCTTGCCCGGAAGAACAATCGGTTCCTTGCGCGTGGCGTCGTAGTTGTCGCGCCAATCAATGGTTTCCTTATCAATATCGACTAATAATTCTTCCGCCAGTGCGGACATGCGCGCTTCGGTGTAACGCATGGCCGCCGCGCCGTCGCCATCCATGCTTCCAAAATTCCCCTGGCCGTCAATAAGCGGATAGCGCATGGAAAAAACCTGCGCCATGTGAACCATGGCATCATAGACGGCAATATCGCCATGCGGGTGGTACTTGCCTAGCACGTCGCCGACCACAGCCGCGGATTTGCGGAATTTCACGTTGTGACGCAAACCCATTTCGTGCATCACATAAAGAATACGGCGATGTACCGGCTTCAGACCGTCGCGTACGTCGGGCAGGGCGCGCTGAACAATCACGCTCATAGCGTAATCAAGGTAGCTTTCCTGCATTTCTTTTTCCAGAAAACGGTCTTTGACTAAACCGATATCGTTGCTAATGGGCTGGGTTGAATCTTTGGGCATTTATTTATCGGATAATAATCGTTCAATAACCAATACCGAGCGATGGATTTTTTCCAACCACACGGACAAACGAAAGCTGTTACGCTTTACGTTGCTCGACAAGGGTTGTTTCATAAATTCCGCGATATCATCAAGCAGACCGGATGCTAGGTGCGGCAAATCGATATCGCGTTTTTGAAACATGCTTAATAATTGAGGAGAAAAATCAGCTTTTAGCGAGTACATCAGCTTATTGTGGTAAGGCAGATACGCCCCTAACATCTGCATTTTAAGCTGGTCAATTAAAACGCCGTTTGGCACACTGCTGGACTGTTCGTCAATTAAGCGGCCATACAAATATTTAAGCGTGTCCTCACCTGGCGTTGTTAGGGATGTCAAAAGCGACTTTAGGTCTTGGAGAACATTCTGTAATACGGCCCTATCCTTCTCCGTAATGCCTTTCTCTATAATTTCAAAATTTCTGTAATTCTGCTCGGGTTTTGACCTGTGAGGATGCATCTATTTCCGATAATTATTTTTAACGTCCTGAATGCCTTTGCTGAGAGTGTCAAACAATGTGGTGTCTTTGGGCAAAGTCCTGCTAAAGCGGGCGGTAATGATCCAGAGTAGTACCAGAATAACCGCCGCGACAATAACCATGACCCAAATAATACGGACTTTTTCTTCCTGCGATTTGCTGCGAATTTTTTCGATCCAAGCCATAGGGTTGAGGGGTGGGGGACGAGGGATCGTCTATTTTCCCTCTTCCTTCCTCCCTATCTTAACGGTTCCAATACGACCACTCTTGTGCCTTCTTCGGCCAAATCCTTTCTTTTTACCGTAAGCTTCTCCATTTCTTCTTTCTTGCCGCCCATCTCCTTAATGAACTTATCCAGGGGATCAAGATCTATAATCAAATCCGGCATTTTATAATGAGAGGGTATGACAATCTTCGGCTCAATTTCGTTTACCACTTTGCTGGCCGCCGAAGCGCTCAGGACGGTATTGCCGCCGACCGGCAAGACCAAAATGTCGATTTCCCCCAGTTCCTCAATTTCATCTTCCTTCATATTGAAATCTTTAATATGAGTCAGGTTCAATATGCGCAAATCTTCGCTCTCTATAAGGAATACGGTCACATAACGGTCTTCCTGCTTCAGCGGGATCCCGGTTATAGTTACGCCTTTAATATCGTATTCGCCCGGATCAAACACTTCAAAAGGCCCGCCGGAGATGCCGGAAACGGCAGAATAGAGCATCTTATTCTTTTGGGCAAGTATCAAAATGTCGGCCGCGCCGCGGGGCGGTGTCAGGCCGCTGTCTTTGTGGAACGGGTCGGTGATGACCGTAGCTTGCTTGGTGGTGATTTTAAAGGAAGAGAGGCCGAAATATTGTATTTGCATTCTACAAAACTATAGAATTAATTACACTACAGAGGCCTACAGAATATCGTTTATTTTCTGCAGACATCTGTAGTGTTTCTACAGTAGCAATTATAGCAGTTTTTAATATAAAATGGAAGCGATTTTGAATCGTTTGTTTTCGGTTATTTTAGCCTAAAACATCAGGTAAATTGCACTTGCCTAGGCCATACGTTTATGGTAACTTAGGTTTTAGGAGGCGGTACGGTAATGTCAGAAAAAAAGAGGAGAACGATGCGAGGCGATGTTCAGCGCAAACGCCGGCGCAAGACCAGGCAGCGACGCAGGCAGGTGCCGGAAGAGCAGGGGGCTTCGCCAAAACAATCTGTGGTTTTGGCAAGGGGCCAATCCGATAGGCCGCTTGTGATTGATCCTTACGATTACGAACAGTATGAAAAAATTGCCCGCCTTTGCGACTCCAGTGATCCTGCCCCTGGTGGCGACGACCCTTATTTCGACTAAATCGGCTTCAGCTTAACCGGGGAAGCTTAACGAATGGCTGGGGCTTTTGCGGGCCGCATCTTGTCCAGTAACCGCCCGATGATGTCTGGACTTGCTTTTTTTAGCAAAGATGGTATAATTCATATGCTTATTTGGCGCAAGCGTCCACCTATAAAACATCATTAATCCCGAATAAGCCTATGTAATGGACGCGCTTAATAATTAATCAATGCGATACGTTTTTAAATTGTCCAACGATTTAAATCGTTGTTTTTTTATCGATTGGTTATAGAAAGAAATTAATATGCCAGAAGAGCTTATCCCAACCCAAGTAGCCGCTCCGGCGCCAATTCCGGCCGCCGCGGCTAAGGCCCAAACCATGACGGAACTGTTAGATTCCGGCGTGGAAATTAAAGTCCTCAAGCAGGGAGACATGATTGAAGGCACGCTGATTAGCGTCGGCAAGAACGAAGTCTATGTGGACCTCGAAGGCTACGGCGTGGGCGTGGTTCGCGGCCGCGAACTCTACGACGACGAAGCAACCCTGAATTCCCTTAAGCCCGGCGACAAAATTTTTGTTTCCGTGGTAGAGCCGGAAAACAAGGAAGGCATTGTCGAACTCAGCTTGCGCCAGGCCGGCCAGGAGCGCGTTTGGCAAACCCTAAAGTCCAAATTAGAAAGCAAAGAAATCGTCCGCACCAAAATCCTAGAGGCCAACAAAGGCGGCCTTATGGTCGAGATCAACAATGTTATGGGCTTTTTGCCCGTATCCCAATTGAGCCTCGAGCATTATCCGCGCGTGGAAGACGGCGACAAGAATAAAATTCTTTCCGTCCTGCAAAGCTACGTCGGCCAGCTGTTCGACGTCCAAATCATCACCGCCGACAGCGAAGAAGAAAAACTTATTGTCAGCGAAAAGGCCGTGTTTGAAAAAGAAATGGAAAACAAGCTGTCCCAGCTCAAGATCGGCCAAGTCGTGGAGGGTACGGTTACCGGCGTGGTGGATTTTGGCGCCTTCGTGAAGTTCGGCGAACTGGAAGGCTTGGTCCATATTAGCGAATTAGCCTGGCAGAGAATCGAAAATCCCAAGGATATCGTTAGAGTTGGCCAAAAAGTTTCGGCCAAAGTCATTTCCATCGATAAAGGCCGCGTCTCCCTCTCTATCAAACAGCTTTTGCCTGACCCGTGGCTGGAAGCCGTTAAAAAATACCAAATTGGCCAAGTGGTCAGCGGCAAGGTAACCAAAATTATGCCGTTCGGCGTGTTTGTGGAATTGGACAAAGACATCCAGGGACTGTGCCACATTATGGAATTGTCTTATGAAACCGTAAAAAACCCCGAGGAACTGCTCAAACCCGGCGACCAGAAAGAATTCAAAATCATATCCATCGAGCCGTCCGACCACCGCCTGGGTTTGTCTTTAAAGGCGCTGCAAGAAGCTCCGAAAAAGGAAACCAAGGAAGAGAAGAAAGAAGAGCCGGCAACGTAACTCAATACTCAATTAGCCATTTAAAACCCCGCCCACGGCGGGGTTTTAAATCAGCTTCTGTAGCCATCCGATCGTTTGGCGGCGGCAGAAATCTTCTCGGAAAAAGACAGAACCCCGCCCTTTTTCAAAGGGCGGGGTGGTTAGGAAGTAAAACCGGTAGGTTCTGTCTTCCTAAATATTTTTACATAGCCGGTTTGGGCATGGCAGCGGTTTGGCTGGCGCAAGCCTTGCAGTTAGCCTTATGAGCGAAGATTTCGTAGAGACCGGCAAGACCGACCAAAACGTAAACAATCTTAGCCAAAGTCGCGCCAAGATAACTGACGACCATCACGTCAAAGAGGCCGTAAATGCCCCAGGCGAGGCCGCCGATAATCAGGAGAATTATGCCAATAATATGGAGTGCTTTCACTGTGCTCACCCCCTTTCACGTCGCAATGGCCTCCAGGCTGTCATTTTGATATTTGCATCAAAACTCTCGCCCTCCGGCATTGCTCTTTTACCCCAAAATCCCTTACGGATTGCCAGGGCGGTTTTGGGAACCCTTTCGGTTTTATGTCATTACACGAACAGTTTGTAACCGTCTATAGTATATATTTTTGGCTAAATTAAGACAACCTAATTGTCCCCAGATAAAAAACGGCAGAGTTAGTGAACTATTTCTGCCGTTTGGTATTTTACAGGATAGCCTACCACCCGAATTGTTTTCCGACCTCCTCTGGCACTTCACGGCGGCGGGCGATTTTAATTTCACCGTTTTGGGCGATCAGCTTGGCCGGGCTGGACAGCAGGCAATGATGAGATGCCAGCGCATCCTGATAGGCACCGGTATCAAGCAAGGCAATATATAGTTCGTCGGTTTCGGACAGCCGCGGCAGCAGCACATACTCGCCGCCAGCGGTATATTTATCGTCGCTGTCGCAGGAACTGCCGGCAAGCCAGACCTTTTCCATCTTTTTTGTGTTCATATGATTTACAGGAATAACATGCCACTTCTGGTGAATGGCCCAGGTATCCAGCAGGTCATTCATAAAACTGCCGTCAATCACGTACCATTTAACATTGCCCTTATTGCCGACATTTTTCTCGGCCAAAATTTTATAGATGGTGACTTGGGCGGGCGCGGCAACATAGCTGCCCCACTCCACAATCAGGTTCGGATGGCGCAGACCGTGCCTGTCAGCTTCCTTCTTGGCCGTTTTAACGATCTGCTGGATCAGGCTCTTTCCGGTATAAAAATGCTTTTTCTTTTCAAAGGGAATGCCCGCTCCGCCGCCTATATCCAGAGTATCCAACCCCGGGTTTTTTTCCTTCAATTTCGCAAATAGGGCCATAGCGCGCTTAATCGGCTGGGTAAAACCGTTAACGCTTTCAATCTGCTTTGAAATATGATAGTGGAGAGTGGACAGATTGCGGACCTTGCCAATCTTAAGAAGTTCTTCTTCGGTAAAACCGAAGCGGTTAAATTTCTTATCCCAGTGCGCCTGGACTTTAATATCAAGATTCACGCGAACCCCCACCTCGCCCTTGAATTTTGACAGGCGCTCCAGTTCGTTATAATCCTCGATAATAGGCACCACAATCAGCCCCTTGCCCTTCAACTCCTCAATCAAACTGATATACTTTTCGGTTTTGGGCCCGTTGCAAATAACGCGGATTTTGGCGTTAAATTTGTCCTGTTCAATCATCCGCTTGACCAAAAATAATTCATTGGCACTGGCCACATCCAAGTTGGCGCCTTCGGCCACTGCCGGCAGGACAAATTCCTTGGTCTGGTTGGCCTTCATGGCATAATGGTAATAGAAGCGGCCCCGGTAGCCGAGCACTTTAATGTAGGCATTAAAGGTTTCGATAAGATCGCGCACGCGGTTTTCGATGATGGTGGGGAACATAATTTCCGTGGATGTGCCGTATTTTTTTACAATATCGAAAATATTGTACTGGTAGTTGCCTTCGCGGACAATTAATTCGCCGTCCGGCGAAATATCAAACATCTGGGTATTGAATTCTTCCATACCCAGGCGCCAAAATTTGCGAAAGCCGTTCTTTTTTTTAGAAGCAGTTTTGGTGGTCAAACTCTTTTCCTTATCAGGCCTCATCCTCTTCTTGTTGGGCTCTCATCGGTAATGAGGAGAGGATATCGGGAGATGAGGCGGATTAATTTATGACAGATGATATTACTTTATTTTTGGGACTTTGTCAATACGCGGAACGTTAATTGCCAGGCAACAAAAAAAGCAAACCCGGAGGAATTTGCTTACATCAAACCAAGCCATTGATTTGACTTGCGAGATTGGGATTGGATAATAGGATAGCGCTGTTGTCTCCGCACCTCTTTCTATGGATTAATAAAACGATAAACCTAATTTACACCGAGAATATCAGTTTGTCAAATCCTGAAAATCACCCGCTTCCACGGCATTTGGTGCCCAGGGAGGG